>JBCBRF010000044.1:0-22769 GCA_039819865.1 Pseudomonadota bacterium
AGTCGAGGCCCTGATCATCAAGCAGAAGCCGAGCATCGCGGCCTTCGCCCAGGACAACGGCCAGGACCTGCTGCTCGCCGGCGAGGTCGACCTCGCAATGGAGTGGAACGGCGACATCCTCCAGATCATGGAGGAGGACGACGACATCGGCTACGTGGTGCCGAAGGAGGGCGGCCTGCTCTGGGAGGATGATCTCTGCATCCCGAAGGGCGGCCCGAACCCCGAGGGCGCCCATGCGCTGATCAACTATCTGCTCGACGCCGAGGCCGGCGCGAAGATCGCCGACTTCATCAGCTATCCGACGCCGAACGCCGCGGCCAAGGCGCTGATGAGCGAGGAGTACCGCAACAACCCCGCGATCTTCCCGAGCGCCGAGGTCGTGAAGCGCTCCGAGGTCTCAGTGTTCCCGGGCCAGGATTGGATCGAGAAGATCGAAGCCGCCTGGACCCGCATCAAGGCGGCGTAATCCCGCGTTGGGCGCGGACGGTCGAGCGGCCGTCCGCGCTTCGCTCAAGCCGACCTCCGAGCCGCCGCCGGCGCGCTCGGCGCTTCAAGGCTGACGCATGGAAAGCTACAAGAACAGGCTGTCGGTCTTCCTCGGCCTCTTCGTCCCGACCGGCCTCTGGCTGGCGGTATTCTTTCTCGTGCCGCTCGGCCTGATCTGGCTCTACAGCTTCGGCGAGACGGTCTCCCTGACCGAAGTCGAGACCACCTGGACGTTCGAGAACTACGCTCGGATCCTGGAGCCCGAGATCCTCACGCTGTTTTGGCGCTCGCTCTGGCTCGCCGGGATCTCGACGGCGATCTGCCTCCTGGTGGGCTACCCGACCGCCCTGGTGATCGCGACCGCCAGCCCGTCCTGGAAGCCCTGGCTGTTGCTGGCCGTCATCCTGCCTTTCTGGACGAACCTGCTGATCCGGACCTATGCGCTCCTCAACATCCTGGGCGCGCGCGGCCGGGTGAACGAGTTGCTGGAGGGGCTCTGGAGCTTCGGCGACGGCGCCCTGGCGCTGATCGGCCTCGGCTCGCTCAACCTGCTCGGGGAGCGCTTCGAGCCCGTCTCCTTCCTCGGCACGCCGCTCGGGGTCGTGATCGGGCTGGTCTATGTCCATCTGCCCTTCGCGGTGCTGCCGATCTACGCCTCGATCGAGCGTCTCGACCGCTCATACCTAGAGGCGAGCCTGGATCTCGGCGCGAGCCAGCTGCAGACCTTTTTCCGCGTGCTGGTGCCGCTGACCATGGCCGGCGTGATCGCGGCGGCGATCATCACCTTCATTCCGATGTTGGGCTCGTTCCTGACGCCGGACCTGCTCGGCCGCGGCCAGGTCGACATGATCGCCAACGTGATCGAGCGTCAGTTCAAGGCCGCCAACGACTGGCCCTTCGGCTCCGCGATCTCTCTGGTGCTGCTATACGTGACGTTCCTGATCCTGGCGCTCCAGTCGATCGCCGCGATGCGCCAGGGCGGGCGCGGGCGCGGTCGTGAGGGCGGGTCATGAGCCGGCGTCGCAGGGAAGGGGTCGGCCCGTTCGACTACGCGCGCAAACGCTCGATGCAGGCGGTCTTCGCCGCGACCATCGCGTTCCTCTACGCGCCGATCATCGTCCTGATCATCTTCTCCTTCAACGACAGCCGCCGCGGCGGCAACGTCATCTGGCGCGGCTTCACCACGGACTACTACGTGAAGGCCGCCCAGAACGCGTCGCTGATGGAGGCGTTCGGGAACTCTCTGATGATCGCGGTCGTCGCGACGGTCCTCGCCGTGATCCTCGGGACCCTGACCGCCATCCTGCTGTGGCGCTTCCGCTTCCCGTTGAAGCCCGTGTTCGAGGGCGCGGTCGCCCTGCCGATCGTCATCCCCGAGATCTGCATGGGCGTGAGCCTCGCGATGTTCTTCTGGCGCTTCGACCTCTACGTCCCCTACGAGACGCCTTGGCCCTTCAACCTCACCAACATCATCATCGCCCACACCACTTTCTGCTTCCCCTTCGCGGCGATGGTGATCCGGGCGCGGCTCGCGAGTTTCAATCGAGAGCTCGAGGAGGCAGCCCGAGATCTCGGCGCCAACGAGGTCCAGGTGATCCGCGACATCCTGCTGCCGCATCTGAAGCCCGCGCTGATCGCCGGCGCGCTCTTGGCCTTCACGCTCTCGCTGGATGATTTCGTCATCACCTTCTTCACCTCCGGTCCCAACACGGTGACCTTCCCGGTGAAGGTGTATTCGATGGTCCGTTTCTCGGTGACGCCCGAGATCAACGCGGCCTCGACCATTCTGATCCTGATCACCCTGGTGCTGACCGCCGTCGCGATGCGGTTCCAGAGCGTCGATCAAACGGCCAAGGAGCGGACGAGCGGATGAGCGACCAGCAGCCGATCATCTCGATCCGCGGGATCACCAAGCGCTTCGGCGACTTCACCGCGCTCGAGGACGTGTCCATGGACATCGGTCGCGGCGAGATCTTCGCGCTGCTCGGACCCTCCGGCTGCGGCAAGTCCACCTTGCTGCGCATCATCGCGGGCTTCGAGACCGCGACCGAGGGCGAGCTGCTGATCGAAGGCGCGGACGTGACCGACACGCCGCCGAACAAGCGGCCGGTCAATATGGTGTTCCAGTCCTACGCGGTGTTCCCGCACATGAGCGTGGAGCGCAACATCGCCTATGGCCTGCGCATGGACGGCGTCCCGAACGCGGAGATCGGCCCCAAGGTCGAGGAGGCGCTCGCCCAGGTGCACCTCACCGACTTCAAGGACCGCATGCCCGACCAGCTTTCGGGCGGCCAGCGCCAGCGCGTCGCGCTCGCCCGCGCGTTGGTGAAGCGCCCGAAGGTCCTGCTGCTGGACGAACCGCTCTCCGCCCTCGACGCGCGGTTGCGCGACGCGATGCGGCTCGAGCTCGTGAAGCTGCAGGCGACCGTGGGCATCAGCTTCGTCATGGTCACCCATGACCAGTCCGAGGCGCTCGCCATGGCCGACCGCGTCGCCGTGCTCGACAAGGGCCGGCTCCGCCAGCTTGCGAGCCCCGCCGAGCTGTATCAGCGCCCGCGCGACGCCTTCGTCGCGGATTTCGTCGGCAGCGTGAACCTGTTCGACATCCGCGGCGTCTCCCGCGCCGGCGCCGAGGCGCGCATCGAGACCGCCGATCTTGGAACCCTCGCGCTGCCCGTCGCCGCCTGCGCGGCCTCCGAGCGCGATGCGAGCGACGCCGTGGTCGCCATCCGGCCGGAGAAGATCCGCGTCTACCTCTCTCGCCCCGCGGACGCCGCGGTGGGCGTGGCCGGCGCGCTCGGCGACGTCGCCTTTCAGGGCGAAAGCTCGATCGTGGAGATCCGCCTGCCGACGGGGCGCTCGATTTCCGCCTACGCGCCCGATCGCGACGCCGCCAAGCTGCTGGGCGCGGAGATCGGCGCGCCGGTCTGGTGCGGCTGGCGCACCGAGGACATGATGGTCCTGCCCCGGAACGATTTCGCAGGCCGCGCATGAGCACGAGAGCGGAGTTCGACGCCTATGTGGCGGAACACGGTGCGCCGGAGCGCATCGAGCTGCTGCTGTGCGACCTGAACGCGGTGCTGCGCGGCAAATGGCTGCCCGGCGACGCCATCGACAAGCTCGACAAGGGCGCGGTGCGCCTGCCGATGTCGACATACGCGCCTTCGATCATGGGCTACGAGCTCGGCGGCACCGGGTTCGGGATTGCGGTGGGCGATCCGGATGGCGTGCTGGTTCCGATCTCGGGAACGCTGAAGCCGGCCCCTTGGGCCTCCGCCCCGGCCGCTCAGATGCTGGTCGATATGTGCGACGTCGACGGGACGATCTGCGCGCTCTCCGCCCGAAACATCCTCAAGACCGTGCTCGACCGCTTCGCCGCCAAGGGCCTGCGCCCGGTCGTCGCCAGCGAGCTCGAATTCTATGTGCTTCAAGTCCGCGAGAGCGCCGACGAGGCGCCGCGGCCGCCCTCGCGCACGCCCGACGCCCAGAACTACGCCGCCGACAGCCTCTTCCGGCATGAGCCCTTGGTGCTCGAAATCCTCGACGCTGCGAAACGCCAGGGGCTGCCGACCGACACCCTGGTCGCCGAGTACGGCCAGGGCCAGTTCGAGATCAATTTCAAGCATTCCGACGACGTGATGGGCGCGGCCGACGCCACGGTCCTGTTTCGCCATCTCGTCCGCTCGGTGGTCTCGCGCTTCGACTACGAGGCGACCTTCATGGCGAAGCCCTACGCCGACCAGCCGGGCAACGGCATGCATCTCCACGTCTCCCTGCTCGACGCCTCCGGCCGGAACGTGTTCACGCCCTCGGCGGGCGAAGAGATCGCCGCGCCTCTGCGCCACGCGGTGGCGGGCCTGCTCGACACCGTCGAGGCGCTGCAGGCGGTCTTCGCGCCGCACATGAACTCCTTCCGGCGTTTCCAGCCTAAGAGCTTCGCGCCCTCGACGCCGACCTGGGGGCTGGACCACCGCGCCGCCGGCGTCCGCCTGCCGGAGGTCGCGGGCCCCGCGGCCCGGCTCGAGCACCGGATTTGCGGCGCGGACGTGAACCCCTATCTCGCCTTCGCGGCGATCCTGGGCGGGGTTCTCCATGGCTTGGAGCAGGAGCGCGAGCCGCCCGAGGCCGCGCGCCTCGACGGCGACAGCCCGGAGCCCGAAAACCGCCTCTCGCAGGACTGGGCCGGCGCCGTCGACCGGCTCGCCGCCTCGGACGTCGCGGCCGATATCCTCGGGCCCGCCTACCGAGACGTCTACGTCGCGGTCCGCCGCGGCGAGATCGGGGCGCTGTCCCAGGAGATCTCGCCGGTCGAGTACCGCTACTACCTGAGCGCGCTCTGAACGGGCGGCGCCGGCTGTCGCGGCGCGAGACCGGTTAACGAACAATCCGACATTTGTCAGGAGTTGGGAGTCGCCATCGGGCGGCTGAACCATGTTAGCCTTCGACGGACGGTCTGAACGAGAAAAAGACAGTTTAAACGACAAGAAACCGGGCCGTTAAGGAAACGCTGGCGGAGAGGTCGCACATCTCGGGAGCAAGGAGCCGTTGTCGCGGCGACGGTTCGGAGGATGCTATGCGGGCCAATCACTGGTTCGAAGAATGGATGGTGGAGCGCGCTCTGCCGCTTTGGTCGACCCGAGGGATCGACCGCGCCGGCGCCTTTCACGAAAAGCTCGATTTCTCCGGCGCGCCCCACGCCTCGGCGATCCGCCGGGTGCGCGTTCAGTTCCGTCAGATCTACGTCTACTCGGCCGCATCGCTGCTCGGCCTGTGCAAGGGCGGCGACGCGCTGGCCTTTCGCGCCTTCGAACGCGTCCGCGAACTCGCCTGGTCCCCCGACGGCCGGCCGGGCTGGGTGCATCTTCTGACGCCGGAGGGCGCGGTTCACGACGCCAAGCGCGACGCATATGATCAGGCTTTCTCGCTGCTCGGCCTGGCCTGGCTCCACCGCGCCCATCCGGACCCGAGCGTGAAGCGGGCGATCGACGAGACCGTTGCCTTCGTCGACGAGAACTTCGCCGCCCGCTCCGGCGGCTGGTGGGAGACGGTCGATCAGGACGCGCGCACTGCGCGCGGCGAAACGCAGCTCCGCCGTCAGAACCCGCACATGCATGCGCTCGAGGCGATGCTGACGCTCTACGAGTCGACCGGAGATCGGAGCTTTCTGGATCGCGCGCGGGAGATCTATCACCTGTTCGCGGCGCGCTTCTACGATTGGCCGAGCAACGTCATCATCGAGTATTTCGACGCCGACTGGCGGCCCGCCTCCCGCGCCCGCCAGCGCATCGAGCCGGGCCACATGGCCGAATGGGTGTTCCTGATCCGGGAGTATGAGCGCCTGACCGGCGAGAACGTCGATGCGATCGCCGACCCGCTCTACGCCAAGACCATCGAGCTCGGGCTCGATCCCTCCGGCCGCTTCCTGATCGACGAGCTGATGCTCGACGGCAGCCCCAGCAAGCGCACCCGCCGGCTGTGGCCTCAGACCGAGTATCTGAAGGCGACGCTGTCGCAGTATCGCGCCAAGGGGGACGAGGCCCTGCGTCAGAAGGGCGACAAGATCCTCACCGACCTGATCGAGGAGTATCTGAGCGGCGAAGATCTGGTTCCGGGCGGCTGGATCGACGCCTTCGACCTCGAGGGCGGCCGCGTCGCCAAGGACATGCCCGCGAGCACGCTCTACCATCTCTTCCCCGCGTTCGTGATGGCCCGCGACCTGCTCGCCCGCCGCTCTCGACGCCGCTGCGCCGCCCGCGCGGCGACGCTCGCTTCGGAGTCGGGGGCGCAGCCCCAGCCCGCCGCGCAAGCGCCCGAAGGACCGCACATCACGCCGATCATCCTCGCGGGAGGGCGCGGCTCCCGCCTCTGGCCGCTCTCGAAGCCGGAGACGCCGAAGCAGTTCCTTGAGCTGATCTCGGACCGGTCGATGTTCCAGGAGACGCTGGCCCGGGTGAGCGATCCGGAGACGTTCAAGGCGCCCGTCGTCGTCTGTCAGGCCGATCAGGCGGCGACGGCCTGCGCCCAGGCGGCGGCGATCGGCGTCGATCTGGCGGGCGTGATCGTGGAGCCGGAGGCGCGGAACTCGGCCCCGGCGATCATCGCCGCCGCGATCGACGCGCATCGCCGCGATAAGGATGCGATCCTGCTGGCGACCCCGGCCGATCATGCGATCCGCGAGACGGCGCTGTTCTCCCAGCTGTTCGCGAACGCGGTTTCCGCCGCGCTCGACGGCGCGATCGTCACCTTCGGGATCACCCCGACCCGCCCGGAGACCGGCTACGGCTATATTCGCGCCGGCGCGCCGCTAGGCGTCGCGGGCGCGTTCGAGGTCGCGGAGTTCGTCGAGAAGCCGGACCTCGCCGCCGCCCGCGCTTTTCTGGCCACCGGCGCCTATCTCTGGAACAGCGGCCTGCTCCTGTTCCGCGCCGAAGATTTCCTGGAGGAGGTCCGACGGTGGGACGCCGCGATGCTCGACACGCTCGAGGAGGCGGTGGAGGCCGGAAAGCGGAAGGAGGGCCGGACGGCGGGCGATCGGAGCGACGCCGCGCCGCCGACGCTGAAGCTGGCCGAGAAACCCTTCGCCCGCTCGCCCTCGGTGTCGGTCGCTATGCGATCATGGAGAAGACGGACCGCGCCGCCGTCTACTCCGCGGCGCTGACCTGGTCCGACATCGGCTCCTGGAACGAGATCGCGATGGCCCGCGGCGGCGACGCGCGCGGCAACGCCGGCCGCGGCCGCGCGACCATCGTCGACAGCTCGGGCGTCTACGCCCACGTGCTCGAGGACGCCCCGCACGTGGCCGTCGCCGGGCTGAAGGACGTGATCGTCATCGCGACCGGCGACACGATCTTGATCGCGAGCAAGGACAAAGCCCGCTCGATCGACGCCATCGCCCGCATCGTCGAGGCCGACCGCGAGGAGTGACGTCCGCGACAGCAGGGAAAGAGCGGCGCCGGCGAGCGGCGCCGGCGCGGACAAGGGTCGCCGGGATCGACGGGCGACCAAACGCGATCATGGTCTAGCGCCGCAGCTCGCCCCGAGCGACCCGCGGAATATCCGCCCGCGAGATCCCGATATCGGCGAGGTCGTGATCCGACATCGCTTCGAGTTCCCGGGTGAGCTTGCGGATCTCCGCCCGACGCGCGAAGGCCGCCAGCAGCGTGCTTGGCAGGCGCCACAGCCACGCGGCGGATCCGGCGCGTTCCGCTGCGAGCCGGTCGGTCGCGGTCACGGGATTATGGAAGGTCTCGGCCATCGTACGCCTCACTTTCTTGTTGTTGTTGGCGAGCGACGGCAAATGGGGATGGGGCGGCCCGACCGGCAGATGCGATCGGTCAACGCCGCCATGCGCTGATGGCATGGGATCCTCACGCGCCGCGGCGGTCGCGGCGCCGGCACGCACGACCAAGCCAGGAACTGCACGACCGAGCCAGGAACCGCACTACCGGGCGAGGAACCGCACTACGGGGAGAGCGGCCGCGCGCAGTCCGTGGCCCCGGCGACCGGCCGTCCCTCGAACGCCGCCGCGACGCCGGCCATGGCGAGGCTGTTCCCGGCGATGGTCGCGGCTCCGCCGGGCAGGTTGCGAGCCGACGCGCGCGCCCAGCCGTCCCGTCCCAATTGCAGCGCGATGGCGTGCGCCGTGGTCCGCGAGATCGACCAGCCGAGCGCGAGCTTGAAGTCCTCTCGGTTGAGGTCGAAGCGGAACAGGCTGTCCGCCGCGCCCGCGGCCGGACGCCCGGGTCCCTCGGGCGCCTTCAGATCGCAGAACCGCCGCTCCGCTTGCGAAACCGCGATCCGCGAGCCGAGCTCGCGCAGGTTGAGGAGCGCGGACAGGATCGCGCCGCTGTCCCGGAGCGCGGTGCCCTCCACCTTCGCGATGTCTTGAAGCGCGTCGCCGCTCTCATCGCCGATCAGGATCAGGTGGAGCGGGATCGCGTCCGCCCGATCCGCGCCGCGCAACCGATGGAGCGCCTCGTAGATCTCGATCGCCGTGGTCGCGGCCGAACTGTCCGCATAGCCGCCGTCGACGAAGTTCAGCACCCGTCCCGGCCCGCCCAGCGTCGCAGGCGTCGCGCAGCGCGCATAGGACGGCAGCACCACCGGGAAGGTCGCGCTGGCGAGCGCCCGCTCCATGTCCATATGGAACGCGCTGTTGCTCAGCGGGTCGTTCTCGTCGAATTGCGGCGCGTAGGGGCACAACGCGTCGTCGATCAGCGTGTCCGAGAGCGCGGAAAAGGTGGTGAAGGTCTGACCGTCTCCGACCTGATCCATCGCGAAAGGCGCGAACGCCACCCGAATGCCCGTCTCCGCCGAGGTGGTGTTGGCGATCAGCGCGGGCAGGCGGGCCGCGCCGATCGGCCGCTCCGGCCCAAGAGCCGCTTCGGTCGCCGTCGCATAGCTGCGCGCAAGCGCGGTGTATCGCGTGAGCTTCGGACCCTGATCCGCGCCCGCGCCCACGAAGAACGGCCGCGCCGCCTTGCGGAAGATATCGGCCGCAAAGGCCCCGAGCGGCGCTCCGACATGATCCGACGCCACGATCTCGATCGCCAGGCTCTCGAGCCGAGGGATCCCATCGCTCGGCGTCGGATCGCAGAGGCGCGCGCGCTCCGCCGCATCCGCCGCGGCGAGATGGCGAAGCAGGGCCCGGTAGACCGCCGAGCCGACCGACCCGCCCGACACCCCGCTGATCGCGAACACATTGCGGGAGAAGTCGGGGCGCAGGCATTCGAGCCGCGCCATCAGGACGGCCGAGGCCGTCGCCGCATAGGCTCCGCCGCCGCGCGCGGCGACGACGAACAGCGGCTTCACACCGCCGGGCCCCGCGATCGCGGTCCGCTCCCAGGCGGCGAAGGCCTGCTCGAAGCCGGGCAGGGAGCTCGGCTCGCGCGCCAGCGGACGCGTCGACTCCTCTGCGGTCGACGCCGTCGTGACGATGCGGGGCGGGGCGTAGGCGTGGAAAAAGACGAAGCCGACGCAGCCCGCCGCCGCGGCCGAGGCCGCGAAGCCGAGCCACGGGCCGGCGGAGTAGCGGGAGACCCCCAACAGGCCGGAGATGAAGCGGATCGAACCGGACCGGAGGATCGCCCGCAGCAGGATCGCCGCGACGACCGCCGAGAGCGCGACCCGTGCGAACGTGTTCGCCTCGCTGATCTGGCCCACCAGCGTCATCGCGAAGAACAGCGCCAGGACGGAGACGAACGGCGTCGCGAACAGATGGCCGAGCCGGGCGATCACGAACAGCGAGGCGGTCACTGTGAACAGCGCGAAAACGCCGGCGCCGATCGATCCGACGCTGGCGGTGAAGTCAAAAGCCGCGCGCGCAAACGCCACCGGTCCGAGCGTGAGCCATAGAAACAGGCCGATCAGGGCGAGCGAGATCGGCAAAACGACCGCCCAGTCGGTCTTCCGCCGCTGACGCCGTCCGCGGAGCGCGAGGCCGAGGAGGACAAGGCTCGCCGCAGCGGCGGCGAAAGCGCCCGCGATCAGGCCGATCAGCGCGCTTTGCAGGCCGGTCAGCCGCTCGACGCTCAACAGCGGAGACGGCGAGACCCCCTCCGGCAGATTGGCGGCGTTCGCGGCGACCAGCAGCGAGCGCACCACGTCGTGAGCGCCGTAAGCGCCCGCGGCGGCCCAGGCCCAGGGAGAGGCCGTGATCAGGATCCAGCCGATCAATTGAACGACCTTGGAGCCCTCGTCGAGCGCCGCCCAGCTTTCGCGACGGCGCATTCCGCTGCTGAAAAACTCGAACGCGTAGGCCAACAGCGCGCTCATCGCGAAAAAGGCGCTGGCCGCGAACGCCAGCCGCCAAAGCGCGTCGGGTTCGCCATCGTGGAGCCCTTCGGCGAGCGCCAGAATCGCCTCATGGGTTTGTCCGGGAATCCAGAAAACGCCGATCCCGATCGCGAGCGAGAGCGCCAGCATGAGCGGCTGAAAGTCCACCAGCCGCCGTCGCCAGACCCGCCGGACCCGCGCGCCCTGATCGAGCGACCGGCCGGCGAGGCTCCGCCACCGCCGCCCGAACGTCTTGGTTTTCCCGCCCATCACAGCCCCCAATCCCCGCGCCGCGCCGTCCTCACCCCGCGCCGTCCTCACCCCGAGTCGTCCTCACCCGGCGTCGGACGAGCCTTTGGCGGACGCGGCTGCGCCCGCCGGAACGAGCCAGGCGTCCGCGCCCTCGCTCCGGCTGATCTGCGCCAGCATATTGTCGAAGAACTCGAACTGGTCCGAGCCGTAGCAGCTGAAATAGATCTTTCGGATCTGCGTCTCCGGCCGGTCGGCCAGGAACTGGCGCACCCCGAGCAGCATCGAGTCCGCGATGTCGCCGATCTTGCCCCCGCCGCTGCCCGTGCCGAACAGCGGCATGAGAACGGAGGCGTAGGGCTTTCGAAGCCCCACCAGTCGCTGAAGCCCCGATTGCCGGTTCGCCTCGTCGATCTCGCGCAGCGCCGCCGCGACGAAGTCGCACGCCAGCTCGGGATGCGCTTTCTGCTTGAGGCTCGAACCGAGGCTGACCGCGACCACATGCGCGATCCGCCGGACGCCGCAGGTATGCGCGAGCCGCCCGGACGTGGTCAAAAACACGTCCCCGAGGTCGACTTCTCGACCTCTCTGGTTCTTCAGGAGCGCGAGCTCGTCGGCGACCGGGTCTTCGACCTGATCGCCGTAATACTGCGCAAAGCTCCCTTGCGGTCCGTCGTGCCTCTGATGATCCGCGGCGCGCGCGCCCTCCGGATCCTCGACGCTCCAGACCGACGAGCCCCGGCGGATCATGCCCGAGACGGTGCTCTCGAACGGCCGCGCCATGGTCAGCCGCGGGTCCTCGCTGTTCACCCAGACGTCGAACAGATCCGGGTGATCCATCATGTCGCCCTTGGCGAGGCCGAGCTCGATCGTCGCCGCGCCCTCCCTCCGGATCTCGTACGCGCGATAGCGCGCATCCGCCGGACGCCGATCGATCAGCTCCCGACGCGTGGTCCGCAGTTTCTGCGCGGCGATCAGGATCTTCGGATCGTGATACGCGCCGGCGTCGAGCTTCTCGAAAAACGTCTCGAACGGCGTGCGCACCACGTGGATCCGCTCGTCCTCGTCCAGGTTGCCGGCGATCATCCGACCCTGGTCGAGGCCGGTGACGTCGGCCAGGAACACATGGATCTGCTCCGACGTCCCGCCCGGAGAGGAGAAGAACCGCAGGGTCGAGCGCGTCGGATCGGCGGGATCGAGCGGCGAGACCCGACGTCGGATCTCCTCCGGGTCCGCCGGCAGACGGATCCCCGTCTCCTCCTCGAGCTCCCGCACCACGCAATCGAGCAGCGTCTCCGCCGGATCGCGCTTCGGCATGCCGGCGACCGTCTCGATCAGCCAACCGGTCTCCGTCTTCTCGAGCACCGGCGCGCGGACCTGCTCGACCAGCACGACGAAGGCTTTTTCGGTGTCGTAGGGCAGGATCGCGACCGCGTCGCCGCGCTCGAAATTGAGGAACCCGTCGAGCGTCTGCTTCTCGCCGTCGTTATCGACATAGTCGACGGTTCGGCGCTCGAAGGCGAACAGGTTCGGCAGCACCCGCTTGGCCATCAGCGCGGCATCGAGCGCCTCTTCGGGCAACAGCGCGAGCTTTTCCGTCTTGCGCAGGATCGGGCGCGGTCGCTCTGCGTCGGTCATGCGTCTTCCCCGTCTGGACCTCGCCGGGGCGAGGGGCCTTCGGTGCGCATCATCGCGATTGGAGGGGCGGGCTCAAGCGGAGGCGCGCTTCGGCCGGCTCGTGGCCGCCGCCGCGTCGCATTTGCGCCGCGAGCGCGCCGTCAGCCGCGCGTCGACGCCCGCGGCCGACCGCCCTGCGCGATCCGCTCCAACTCGGCCACGTCGATCATGCGCAGCAGACCCTTCTCCTCGATCGCGATCACCCCCTCCTGCTCGAGCTGGCGGAACGACCGGCTCACCGTCTCGGGCTTCAGACCGACATGCTCCGACAGGTCGCGCCGGCGGATCTCCAGCGCGAGCCTCGGGTCCTGACCGGCCGCTTCGGTCCCGTCCGGCGCCCGCCGGCGCAGCTCGAGCAGGGTCGCGGACAGCCGTTCGAGGGGCGTCGTGAAGGCGATCGCGGAGATATGGCGGCGCAGACGCCGCGTCTGCTCGCCGAGCCGTGCGTAGGAGGCGTCGGCCAACCGGCGATCGGCGCCGAGCAGTCCGCGCCAGACCTCCTCGTCGAGCGCGACGTATGAGGCCGCGGTGAGCGCGGTCAACGCTTCGCTCGGCTCGATCGGCGCGGTTCCGAGATCGAACAGATCGCCCGGATGCAGGAGCTGGCTGATCGTCTGGCGTCCGTCGACCATACGGTCCACCACCGCGATCACGCCGCTCAACGCCAGCCCGACGCGATCGCTCAGAGTTTCGCCGCGCCGGACGCGCGCCACCCGGCCCGCCGCCGCCACGCGGTCGATCGAGCTCGCGCCGAGTTCGCGCCAGGGCGAGATCATGCGGAGACCGGAGGCGGCGCCGCCGCTCGGGTCGGTGGGCGGGGTCATGGAGATTCGTCGGATCGCGTGTTTCATCGCCGCGAATACAGCCGAATCCGAGCGGCCGGGCGGTGAGGCAGATCAAGTCGCTCGAATTTTTCGAGCAACCGCGCCTTCGGACAGAATGTCGCGACCGTTTTGCCGTGCAACTTGATTGCACGCTTTCCGCCTCGGCCCGCCCTTCAGTCACGATGTCCCCGGGTGGGAGCCGAGCGCGCGAGCGCGCCCTGACGACTTTCGCGCCTGCGGGATTGTCTCGTCCCGCGCACGGCGCGCGTTCGGAGCAGCGCCGCCGGTGTCGGAGAGCGTGATGAGCAACGATGCGAAGTCGACGCGCGATGACGCGCCCGCAGGCGCGCCGAAGCGATGCGCGATCTGCGCGGTCCGGGAGACCTCGGTCTGCGCGCTGTGCGACGCGAAGGAACTGGGCGAACTCGACGCCGCCAACTTCACGCGGCAGTTCGCGGCGGGTCAGGAGATCCTCGGCGCCGGCACGCCCGTCGCCTTCGTCGGCAGCGTGATCAGCGGCGTCGTGCGCCTGACCCGCACGATGGCCGACGGCCGCCGTCAGATCGTCGGCCTGCTTTTCCCCGGCGATTTCATCGGGCGCGCCGCGCTCGGCGTCTCGGACTACGACGCGGTCGCGGCCAGCGACGTCACCCTCTGCGCCTTCCGGCGAACGCAGTTCGAGGCTCTGCTCCGCGCGACCCCGCATCTCGAGCGTCGACGGCTGTCGATGACCCTGGACGAGCTTGACGCCGCCCGCGAACAGCTGCTGCTGCTCGGCCGGAAATCCGCGCGCGAGAAAGTCGCGAGCTTCCTGGCCCTGTTCGCCCGCCGCCTCGGCCACGATGAAGAGGCCGACGACGGCGTGACGCGCGTCTTCGAGATCCCGCTCAATCGAGACGAGATCGGCGACTGCCTCGGCCTCACCATCGAAACGGTGAGCCGCCAGATCTCCAGGCTGCGGCGCGAGGCGATCATCGAGGTCGCTCGAAACCGCGAGTTCCGGGTTCTCGACCTGCAGGCGCTCCTCGAGGAGACCGGCGACGACTCGGACGGCGGGATCCTGTCCTAACGCACACCCCAGCGCGCAACACGACCCCGCGGGCGACCAGATCCGAACTGGGTCTTCCGACGTATCGCCACCATGTCCATCGATCGTCTCTGGCGACGCCTTCGCCCTTTGGCGATGGCTTACGGCCTCGTGCTCGGCGTTTATGGCGTCTTTCGTCTGCGCGGTATCGAGCCCCCGCCGCCGCCCCTCGACGCGGCGCTCTGGATCTACGCGCTGGTCTTCCCCGTGATCGCCATCATCCTCGGCGTCGACCGCATCCTGGCGCGGCGACGAACCGGAGCCCGCCCGAGATCCGGCGACGCCGTCGTCGCCGTCTTGGCCGCGCTCGTCGCGACCGCGCCGGCGACCGGCGCGATCATGCTCCTCGCGACCCTCTAGCAGCGCCGCCGCGCGCCGCGGCTTCGGAGCGCGTGGCGGTCGGGGCCCCGCGCGGCTACACCCCCGCGATGACCTTCGTCGCGTTCCTCCGAGACAACGCCCGATGGCTCGCGGCGGGGTTCCTGATGGCGCTCGGCTCGAGCTTCGGGCAGACCTTCTTCATCGCGATCTTCTCGGAGTCCTTCCGCACCGAGTTCGATCTCAGCCACAGCGCCTTCGGCGCGATCTATATGGCCGGCACGCTGGCGAGCGCCGCGGTCCTGGTTCAGCTCGGCCGCGCCGTCGACAGCCGTCCGTCGCGCGCCCTCGCCGTGCTGATCGCGTTGGGGCTGGGGCTGGTCTGCGCGGCCGTCGCGCTCGTGCACCATTGGCTGCTGCTGATCCCGGCGATCTTCGGCCTCCGCCTCCTCGGCCAGGGCATGATGAGCCATCTGTCCCAGACCGTGACCGCCCGCTGGTTCGTCGCGACCCGAGGCAAGGCGCTGGCCGTCGCCGCCGCGGGCTACCCGACCGGCGAGGCCCTCGCCCCGATCGCCGCCGTCGCGCTGATCGCGGCCATCGGCTGGCGCGAGACCTGGGGCGTCGCGGCGCTGTTCTCCGCAGGCCTTCTCGCGCCTGCGCTCTGGTTCCTGCTCTCCCGCGAGCGGACCCCGGCGGCGAGCCCGAGATCCGCCGCCGCCCCGCCCGCGGACGAGGGCGCCGGCCTCGACGGTCGGCATCACAGCCGGCTCGAGGTGCTGAGCCGCCCGCTCTTCTGGATGCTGATCCCCGGCCTGCTCGCCCCGAGTTTCATCCTGACCGTGGCCTTTTTCCTCCCGAGCCATATCGCGGAGACCAAGGGCTGGGCCTTCGAGGCGCTGCCGAGCCGCTACTGGATCTACGCCGTCACCTCCCTGGCGGCCTCGGCGGTCGCGGGGCTCGCGCTCGACCGCTTCGGCGCGCGGCGATGCCTGCCCTTCTACCAGATCCCGATGGCGCTCGGCCTGCTGGCGCTGGCCTACGGAGACGGGCTGGAGACCATCGCGATCATGATGGCGCTGTTCGGCGTCACCTCGGGCGCCGCGGCGACCATCCACGCTGCGATCTGGGCTGAGCTCTACGGCGTGCGCCGGCTGGGCGAGATCAAGGCGTTGGGACACGCCGCGATGGTCTTCGCCACCGCCGCCGGCCCCGGGCTCGCGGGCGCGCTGATCGATCTCGGCGCGCCGTTCGAGCGCCAGGCGGTCTGGCTGGCGGCCTATGTGGCGTTGGCGAGCCTCGGCTTCGCGTGGATGCTCTGGCGCGGCCCGATCGCGCGCATGAGCGCTCTCGGCATGAAGCGGCCTGAGGCGGGTCCGATCTGAGGCCTTCGCGCGGGGCGCGCTTACGCGTCGACCTCGTCCACCGCGCCGACATCCTCGAGCGCGCTCAACATCACCGTCAGCCGCTCTCCTTGCACCAGGATGTGCGCGCGGGCTTCCGCCGCCGCCTCCGCCTCGGCGCCGTCGAGGATCGCGTCATGAATCCGGCGATGCTCCGCCTGGCTCCGCGCGAGACGACCCCGAAGCCGCAATTGGGTCCGGCGAAACGGCTTCAATCGCTGGTGCAGTTTCAGCGTCTCGCGCTTCAGGAACCGATTGCCCGCCGCCTCGTAAATCGCGGTGTGGAAGCGTTCATTCTCGTAATAATAGGCGTCTTCGTCGCCGGACGACGCCGTCTCGCAACGCGCCAGCGCTTCGCTCAGAACGGCCGCTTGAGGACGTTGAATGCGCAGCGCAGCGAACCGTGCGCAACTCGCCTCCTGCTCCGCCATCGTCTCGAACATCTCGAGCAGCTCGGCCGCGCTCATCCGCTTCACGAACGCGCCCCGGCGCGGCCGGATCTCGATCAGCCCGGCGCTCTCGAGCCCGTGCAGCGCCTGGCGCACCGGCGTCCGGGACACTGAGAACCGTTCCGCGAGCCGCGCTTCGTCTAGCCGGTCGCCAGGTTTGTGGCGGCCCGAAAGGATCTCGTTCTCGATGATGTCGCGCAGCGACTGGCCAGCCTGGGCGCCCATGACGGTCCTCACGGTTCTCGGACGCGTATATGCCCGGAAGCGGGCGCACACAAGGAGGTGTTTCTTGTATACGAAAATGTTGACACTGGATGCGAGCTGCGACAATGGCTCAATTCTGAGGGATGGCGCGGGCCTCAGTTCTCTGCTCTCCGCGCCGCATGAAACGTCGAGCCACGGCGTTCGAGGGAGGAACTGAATGTTCAGCACCAGCCGTTTGACAGTCGCCGCGCTGGCCGCGTCGCTCGCCGTCGCGGGCGTCGCCGAAGCCAAAGAGCTGCGCCTCAGCCACCAGTGGTCGACCAAAGACGTTCGCCACAAGGTCGCTCAGATCGTCGCCGACGAGGTGGCGGCGGCCGATGTCGGCCTGACCATCGAGATTTTCCCGTCGAAGTCGCTGTTCAAGCCGCGCGAGCAGTACAAGCCGCTCAGCCGCGGCCAGCTCGACATGACGGTGTTCCCGCTGTCCTACGCGGGCGGTCAGCGTCAGGAGTTCAACCTGACCCTGATGCCGGGTCTGGTGAAGAACCACGACCACGCCGCGCGTCTGAACGACTCGGCCTTCATGGGCGAGCTCGAGAAGCTGATGGCCGAAGACGACGTGATGGTCCTCGTGCACGGCTACCTGGCCGGCGGCTTCGTGGGCAAAGACAAGTGCATCTCTAGCCCGGCCGACGCCGAGGGCGTGCAGATGCGCGCGGCTGGCAAGGCGTTCGAGGCGATGCTGGCGGGCGCCGGCGCGTCGATCGCCTCGATGGCGTCGTCGGAGATCTACAACGCGATGCAGACGGGCGTCCTCGGCGGCGCGAACACGTCCTCCTCGAGCTTCGTGTCCTACCGGATCTACGAGCAGGCCGCGTGCTACACGCCGGCCGGCGAGTATGCGCTGTGGTTCATGTACCAGCCGCTGCTGATGAACAAGTCGGCCTATGACGGCCTCACGCCGGAGCAGCAGGCGGCGCTTCAGCGCGGCGCCGAAAAGGCGGAGGCGTTCTATCTCGCCGAGGCGAAGACCCAGGACGCCAAGTCGGTCGAGGTGTTCCAGGCCAACGGCGTCGAGATCAAGAACATGACCGAGGAGGAGTTCAACGCCTGGCGCGATCTGGCCAAGGAGACCTCCTACAAGCAGTTCCTCGAGCAGGTCGAGGACGGCCAGAAGCTG
The DNA here is from genome assembly GCA_039819865.1 of Pseudomonadota bacterium. Classification (GTDB taxonomy): domain Bacteria; phylum Pseudomonadota; class Alphaproteobacteria; order Rhodobacterales; family Rhodobacteraceae; genus JBCBRF01. Next base: position 17,652 of record JBCBRF010000044.1, read on the forward strand.
CTCGACATGGCGCTGTCGGTCGAGTGATCGGCGGATCATGGGACGTCGGGGCCGGCGCGCGCATCGCGCGCCGGCCCTGAGCGGCCCGCTGGACGCCGTCGACGCGAGCGTCGGCCTTGGCCGGCGCTTTGCAGAGCTCGAGCGATCCAGACCAAGCGCCGCGACGCGCCCGCATTCGGATGGCGCGCCGCCAAATCAGAACATGATCTCTTCAGAGCAAGATCTCTAGGGCGAAGACACGAGGGGAGGGCGCGCCATGGCGGGAGCCTTGACGAGCGGAGAGAGTCCGGCCTTTGCGGCCGAGCGCGCCAACCCCGTCATCCGGGCGATCGGCGCCGTCTCCGAGTTTTGCGGCTGGATAGCGGCCGGCATGATCGTCTCCGCGGTCGCGATCACCTGCCAGATGATCTTCATCCGCTTCGTGCTGAACGGCTCGACGATCTGGCAGACTGAAGCGGTCATTTATCTGGTCATCGGCGCGACGGTGCTGGGTCTGCCTTACGTGCAGCGCCACCGCGGCCATGTGAACGTCGATCTGATCCCGCTGTTGCTGCCGAGCGGCCTGCGCAAGATCCTCGCATTCTTCACCGCCGCGGCCGGTCTGGTCGTCATCGGCCTCATGGTCTTCTACGGCTATGAGATGTGGCATGTCGCCTGGGCGCGCGGCTGGACCTCGGACACGGTCTGGGGCCCGAAGCTCTGGATCCCCTACCTGGTCATGCCCGTCGGCTTTGGGCTCTATTTCCTGCAGCTCGCCGCCGACGCGCTCGCGCTGGCGACCGGCGTCGCCAAGCCGTTCGATCTGGATGACGACGCCACCCTCGCCTCCGAGAGCGCTGTCGGGGAGTCGCGCTGATGGACCCGATCGTCCTGGGCGGCGTCGTCGCCATCGTCACCATCCTGGTTCTGTTCTCCGGCGTGTCCGTCGCGGTCGGCCTGCTGATCGTCTCCTCGGGGTTCCTGTTCGTGTTCGACGGGATGCGCTCGCTGGAGCTCGTGCCCGAGATCTTCTTCGGCAAGCTCGACAGTTTCGCGCTGCTCTCGATTCCGATGTTCATCATCATGGGGGCCGCCGTCAGCTCGACCCGCGCGGGCGCCGATCTCTACGAGGCGCTCGACCGCTGGCTGACGCGGGTGCCGGGGGGGCTCGTGATCTCGAACCTCGGCGCCTGCGCGCTGTTCTCCGCGATGTCCGGCTCCTCGCCCGCGACCTGCGCGGCGATCGGCAAGATGGGCATCCCCGAGATGCGCAAGCGCGGCTTTCCGGACGGCGTCGCCGCCGGCTCGATCGCCGCGGGCGGCACGCTCGGCATCCTGATCCCGCCCTCGATCACCATGATCGTCTACGGCATCGCGACCGAGACCTCGATCGGCCGCCTGTTCCTGGCGGGCGTGGTGCCCGGACTGCTGCTGGTCGCGCTGTTCATGGCCTGGTCGATCTACGACACGTGGCGCAAAGGCTCGGCGGAGGTTCTCCAGGCTCAGAACTACACCTGGGCGCAGAAGATCGAGCTGCTGCCGCGCGTCCTGCCCTTCATCGCGATCATCATCGGCGTGCTCTATGCGATGTATGGCGGCGTCGCGACGCCGTCCGAGACCGCCGCGGTCGGCGCGCTTCTCTGCATCCTGGTCGCGGTGATCATCTATCGGCTCTGGAGCTTCCAGGCGCTCTGGGGCGTGTTCCGCGACAGCACCCGAGAGAGCGTGATGATCATGTTCATCATCGGGGCGGCCGGCGTCTTCAGCTACATGCTCTCGAGCCTGCAGATCACTCAGGAGATCGCGAACTGGATCGGCACGCTGGATGTCAATCGCTGGGTCCTGATGCTGGCGGTGAACGTCTTCCTGCTGATCGCGGGCTTCTTCCTGCCGCCGGTCGCGGTGATCCTGATGACCGCGCCGATCCTGTTGCCGATCATCACCTCGGCCGGCTTCGACCCCTACTGGTTCGCGGTGATTCTCACGATCAACATGGAGATCGGCCTGATTTCGCCCCCGGTCGGCCTGAACCTCTATGTGATCAACGGCATTGCGCCGGACATCCCGCTGAAGACCATCCTGAAAGGCTCGCTGCCTTATGTCGGCTGCATGGTTCTGGCGATCATCATCCTCTCGATCTTCCCGGAGCTTGCGACCGGTCTGCCGGACCTGCTGATGGGTCCGGCGATCGGCTGACGCGGCGAACGGCACGGATCTTCACCGCAGATGGAGCGCGGCATGAGCGGCATCAGCACCCTGAACGATCTGCTCTCCTCAATCCTCGAACGGGGCGCCCGCCTCGTCGAATGGTCCTCGCCGAAGCCCGCGGCCGAGCGCACGCTCCACGAGCTGTGCGCCGCGCTCATGGGCTCCAAGGGGGAGGCCTCGAGCGTCGCCATCGCCGCCCAGCTCCATCGCCGCTACGCCGCCGCGACCCCGGACGAGCGGCTCCAGTTCTTCGAGCTTCTGGTCGACGACTACGACGTCGACCCGAGCGCGATCGAGGAGGCCAGCCGCGCCTACCGCAACGATCCGACATCCGGCGCGCTCGAGGCTCTGGTCGATGCGGCCGAGCCCCGTCGCCAAGAGCTGTTTCGCCGCATGAACACGGCGCCGGGCGGCACCCGGGCCCTGGTTCGGATGCGGGTCGACCTGCTCCGCGCCATGCGCGACCGCCCGCATCTCGGCCGGATCGACCACGACCTGCGGCACCTGCTGGCCTCCTGGTTCAACCGCGGCTTCCTGGTGCTCCAACCGATCGACTGGACCACCTCCGCGCACATTCTTGAGAAGATCATCGCCTACGAGGCGGTGCACGAGATCGACAGCTGGGACGAGCTGCGCCGGCGCCTGCAGCCGAGCGACCGCCGCTGCTTCGCCTTCTTTCACCCCGCCATGCCCGACGAGCCCCTGATCTTCGTCGAGGTCGCCCTGTCCCAGCGGATCGAGCGCTCGATCCAACAGGTCCTCGCCGCGGACCGCGAGATCATCGCGGCGGGCGAGGCCACGACGGCCGTGTTCTACTCGATTTCGAACTGCCAGGACGGGCTGCGCGGGATCTCCTTCGGCGCCTTCCTGATCAAGCAGGTCGCGGAGGATCTGGCCCGCGCGCTGCCGCGGCTCGAGACGTTCGTGACGCTCTCGCCGGTTCCGGGCTTCGCGCGCTGGGTGCGCGACGCGGCCAAGGCGGACCCGGACGGCGGCGCGGCGGAGCTTGCGCCGCTGCTCGGCGATCTGGACTGGGCCCGGGACGAGGCGCGTTCCGAGAAACTGAAGCCGCTGATCATGGGCCTCGCCGCCGAATATCTGCTCGAAGCCAAGCGCCCCGACGGCGCGCGCGACGCCGGCGCCCCGATCGACCCCGTGGCGCGCTTCCACCTCGGCAACGGCGCGACCCTCGAGAACGTGAACTGGGCGGCGGATCTGTCCGCCAAGGGTTTGGCTCAGTCCGCGGGCGTGATGGTCAACTACCTTTACGATCTGAACGCGGTGGAGGCCCGGCACGAGGCCTACGCCGCCGACCACACGATCGACAGCTCGCGCCAGGTGAAGGCGCTGCTGCCGAAAGCATGACCGAGCTTCCAAGGGCCATTCCAGGGCTCATCCCAGGGCTCGACCAGGGCTCATTCCAGGGCTCGACCAGGGCTCGACCAGGGCTCGACCAGGGCCGCGCCGCGGCTCTGATGAAGAACGGCCCCGAGGCGCCGCCCTGGGCGTCCGGGGCGCAAAGCGAGAAGAGAGTGAGGCGAGAGATGACCGTCGACGCGAACCTGTACACCCGACTGGCGGCCCGCTTCCCGGCCGACCGCGACAAGGTCTTCGCGCGCCTGCATGACGGTCGTTTCTACACTTACGCGGATGTCGACCGCGTCTCCGCCAAGATGGCCGCGACCCTGGTCGCGCTCGGCGTCGCGCCCGGCGACCGGGTTGCGGCCCAGGTCCCGAAGAGCATCGAAGCGGTGATGCTTTATCTCGGCGCGGTCCGCGCCGGCGCGGTCTTCCTGCCGCTCAACACCGGCTACACGCCCGCCGAGATCGGCTTCTTCGTCTCGGACGCCGAGCCGCGGGTCTTCGTCTGCGACCCGGCGACCGAAGCCGCGCTCGCCCCGGTCGCGGCCGACGCCGGGGCGAAGCTTGAAACCCTCGGCGTCTATGCGCAGGCCCCGGGAGAGGAGGACCGCGCCGCCGCCGCCCGCGCCGGGACCCTCGCAGCCAAGGCGATCGACGCGAGCGAAGCTTTCGAGACCGTCCCGCGGGCCGCGGAAGATCTGGCGGCGATCCTCTACACCAGCGGCACCACCGGGCGCTCAAAGGGCGCCATGCTGAGCCATCTGAACCTGCTCTCGAACGCGGAGACGTTGGTCGACTATTGGCGCTTCACGGCCGACGACGTGCTGATCCACGCCCTGCCGATCTTCCACACTCACGGCCTGTTCGTCGCGGTGAACACCATGCTGGCGTCGGGCGGCTCGATGATCTTCCTGCCGAAATTCGACGCGGACGGCGTGCTCGCCGCGATGCCCGAGGCGACCTGCATGATGGGCGTCCCGACCTTCTACACCCGCCTGCTCGACGATCCGCGCTTCACCCGCGAGGCCGCCGCCCATATGCGCCTGTTCGTCTCGGGCTCGGCCCCGCTGCTGGCCGAGACCCATCGCGCCTTCGAGGAGCGCACCGGCCACCGCATTCTCGAGCGCTACGGCATGACCGAGACCAACATGAGCACCTCGAACCCGTATGACGCCGAGCGCCGGGCCGGGACCGTCGGCTTCCCGCTGCCGGGCGTCGCGCTCCGCGTCGCCGATCCGGAGACCGGCGCGTCCCTTCCGGCTGGCGAGATCGGCGGCGTCGAGGTCAAGGGTCCGAACGTCTTCCAGGGCTATTGGCGGATGCCGGAGAAGACCCGCGAGGAGTTTCGCGCCGACGGCTTCTTCATCACCGGCGATCTCGGCCGGATCGACGAAGACGGCTATCTGCACATCGTCGGCCGGGCCAAGGATCTGATTATTTCGGGCGGCCTGAACGTCTATCCGAAGGAGATCGAGAGCGCGATCGACGACCTGCTGGGCGTGCTGGAGAGCGCCGTGATCGGCGTCCCGCATCCCGATTTCGGCGAGGGCGTGGTCGCCGTGGTGGTGC
>JBCBRF010000045.1:0-22588 GCA_039819865.1 Pseudomonadota bacterium
GGACGCTTCAACGTCCATGGAGGCCACCATATTCCCGACCAATAAGATCGGAAATATATTTCCCACCATAAGTGTCGGTTATTATGTCGCAGCCCACCGCCCGTCGAGAAGACGGACCCAGCGTCGCCGTCGCGGACTGAGGATTCGGCCGCCCGCCACCCGCCTTGGATTGCGCCCGCCGATCCGCTATGCGGCCCCAAACCGCATGAGAGGGCGCGATGAAGTTCACTTTGGGCTGGCTGAAGGACCATCTGGAGACCGACGCTTCTCTGGACCAGATCCTTGAGGCGTTGACCGATCTCGGTCTCGAGGTGGAGGGCGTCGAGGATCCGGCCGAGACGCTCGGCGCCTTTTCGATCTGCCGCGTGATCGAGGCCAGACAACACCCGAACGCCGACCGCCTCCGCGTCTGCCGGGTCGAGGCTTGGCTGAACGGCCCCGACAAGCCCTCCGAGGAGGTGCAGGTCGTCTGCGGCGCCCCGAACGCCCGCACTGGCCTCGTCGGCGTGTTCGCCGCCCCCGGAACCTTCGTGCCCGGCACGGAGCTGCTGCTGAAGCCCGGCGAGATCCGCGGCGAAGCCTCGAACGGCATGCTCTGCTCCGAACGCGAGCTGATGATCTCCGAGGATCATGACGGGATCATCGACTTGCCGTCGGACGCGCCGCTCGGCCGGCGCTTCATCGACTATGCGGGCTTGAACGACCCGACCATCGAGATCGCCATCACCCCGAACCGCCCGGACGCGCTCGGCGTCCGCGGCGTCGCCCGCGATCTCGCCGCCCGTGGCCTCGGGACGCTGAAGCCGGACGAGATCGCCCCGGTTCCGGGCGCCTTCCCCTGCCCGATCGGCGTCAAGCTCGCGCCGGAGGTCCGCGCCGAGACCGAGGAGCAGGGCGCGGCCTGCCCGCTCTTCGTCGGCCGTCTGATCCGCAACGTGAAGAACGGCCCGGCGCCCGACTGGATGCGGAAGCGCCTGCAGGCGATCGGCCTCCGCCCGATCAACGCGCTGGTCGACGTCACCAACTACCTGACCTACGACCGCGCCCGCCCGCTCCACGTGTTCGACGCCGCCAAGGTCGAGGGCGCCATCAAGGTCCGCTTCTCGAAGCCCGGCGAAACGCTCGAGGCGCTCGACGGCAAGACCTACGAATTCGACGACGCCATGACGATGATCTGCGACCGCGGCGGTCGCCGGGTCGAGGCGATCGGCGGCGTGATGGGCGGGGAGCCGTCGGGCTGCACCGAGGAGACCACCGACGTCTTCATCGAGGCCGCCTATTTCGACCCGGTCCGCACCGCCGCCACGGGGCGTAAGCTGAAGATCCATTCGGACGCCCGCTACCGCTTCGAGCGCGGCGTCGACCCGGAGTTCGCGGAAGCCGGGATGGAGCTCGCCACCCGGCTGATCCTCGACCTTTGCGGCGGCGAGCCGTCGGAGCTGGTGATCGCCGGCAAGCCGCCAAAGAACGGCCGAAATGGCGCGGCGCGGAAGTTCAAGCTCGACACCGAGCGGGTCGAGAGCCTGGTCGGCATGACGATCCCGCGCGAGGATCAGATCCGCATCCTGACCGATCTCGGCTTCACCGTGAGCAACGAGCGGCAGAAGGCGATCTCGGTGGCGGTTCCGCCCTGGCGCCCGGACGTCCATGGCGAGGCGGATCTGGTCGAGGAGGTCGCCCGCATCACCTCGCTCGCCCAGCTGAAGGCGCGCCCGATGCCGCGACCGAACCCGGGCGTCTCGAAGCCGCTCCTCACCCCGATGCAGCGCCGGCTGCGCGTCGCCCGCCGCGCGCTGGCGGAGGTCGGCCTCAGCGAATGCGTCACCTACAGCTTCATCCAGTCCGAGGACGCGACGCTGTTCGGCGGCGGCGGCGACGCCATGGCGCTGGAGAACCCGATCTCGTCCGAGATGACCCACATGCGGCCCTCGCCGCTGCCCGCGCTGCTGCGGGCGGCCGCCCGCAACCAGGCGCGCGGGTTCGCCGACGTCGCTTTGTTCGAGATCGGCCCCGGCTTCTCGGGCTCGAACCCCGGAGACCAGACCGAGCTCGCCGCGGCGATCCGGGTCGGCGCGACCGCGCCCCGCGACTGGAGCGGCGCACGCCGGCCGGTCGACCTCTATGACGCCAAGGCCGACGCGGAGGCGCTGCTCGCGGCGATCGGCGCGCCCGTCGACCGTCTGATGATCGACCGCGACGTCCCCGACTGGCTCCACCCCGGCCGCGCCGGCCGCCTGAAGCTCGGCCCGAAGACGCCGCTCGCCCTGTTCGGCGAACTCCACCCGAAGGTCGTCAAGGCGATGGGCCTGAAGGGCGCCGCCGTCGCCGCGCTCCTGATGGTCGAGGACGCGCCCTTTCCGAAGGCGAAGACCAAGGCCCGCCCGCCGCTCACGCTGCACGAGCTGCAGGCGGTCGAGCGAGACTTCGCCTTCGTGCTCGACGCCGACATAGAGGCGGAGACGGTTCTGAAGGCGGCCCGGTCGGCCGACAAAAAGCTCATCACCGACGCGATCGTATTTGACGTGCTCGACGGCGGGAAAGCCGCCGAGCGCCTCGGCGAGGGCAAGAAGTCGCTCGCCATCTCCGTCCGGCTGCAACCGACGGACAAGACTCTGACCGACGAGGAGATCGAGGCGGTCGGCGCCAAGGTTGTGGCGGCGGTGGAGAAGGCGTCGGGCGGCGTGTTGCGCGGCTGACCGCCTTCAGGCGGATCGGCGGCGCGCAGCGTCGCAAGACGTTGTTCCTACTCGACAACCAATGCGGGATCGCCCCCTATCCCGTCGCCAACGCATGCGCAGCGGAACAAGATGAGCGAAGGGAAGACCATGAGCATGATGCAGGAGTTCAAGGATTTCGCGATCAAGGGGAATGTCGTGGACATGGGCGTCGGCATCGTGATCGGCGCCGCCTTCACCTCGATCGTGAACAGCTTCGTCGCCGACATCATGAACCCGATCATCGGGGTCCTGACGGGCGGCGTCGACTTCTCGAACCTCTTCATCAACCTCTCTGGCGGCGACTATGAGAGCCTCAAAGCCGCCCAGGACGCCGGCGCCGCGACGGTGAACTACGGCCTGTTCATCAACGCGATCATCAGCTTCGTGATCGTCGCCTTCGTCCTGTTCATGGTGATCAAGAACGTGAACAAACTGAAGAAGCAGGAGGAGGAAGCGCCCGCGCCCGATCCCGAGCCGAGCGCCGAGGAAAAGCTCCTGACCGAGATCCGCGACCTGCTGGCCAAGCAAAGCGCCTGAGCCTCTCCACGCCGCGACGCACTCCACGCCGCGACGCACTCCACGCTGCGACACACTCCCCGCTGCGACACATTGACCGGCGTCAAACCGGACGCCGGCTGGTCGTTCATACTGGCCCTTCAACGACGCTGCAGGAGGGTCCGATGGACAGAAGCAAAGTCTACGACTACGCCCGCCGGCTGCGCTCCGCCCATGGCGATCGCGCCATCGCGGAAGCCGCCCAGAAGGCCGTCGCGTGCGAACGGAGGAAGGACGCCGCGGGCTCCTCGATCTGGCGCCAGATCGAGACCGTGTTGCGATCCATGCAGGGGCCGCGAGCGACCTGATCGCCGCGAAGGCGCGCGCGCGGGGCGCCGCGTCTTCGTGATGAGGGAACGGGAGATTCGAGGGCGGCGGGAGATCGGCGCGCCGCCCAGCCGCGCCCCTGAGCCGTGGCGGGCGCGGTCACTCCAGCACGGCCTGCGGCGGAACCGCTTGCAGGCCATGCGCGACGGCGACCGCCGCATGCGTCACCCGCCCCTCGACCACGTTGAGACCGTTCGCCAGATGCGGATCGTCCCGACAGGCCGCGCGCCAGCCCTTGTCCGCGAGCGCCAGCAGATTCGGCATCGTCGCGTTGCCGAGCGCGATCGTCGAGGTCCGCGCCACCGCGCCCGGCATGTTCGCCACGCAATAATGCACGATCCCGTCGACCTCGTAGATCGGGTCGTCATGCGTGGTGGCCTTCGAGGTCTCGAAGCAGCCGCCCTGGTCGATCGCCACATCGACCAGCGCCGCGCCGGGCTTCATTTCAGAAAGCTGCGCCCGCGAGACCAGCTTCGGCGCCGACGCCCCGGGGATCAGCACCGCCCCGATCACCAGATCCGCCTCCGTCACCAGCTCCGCGGTGTTGTTCCGCGACGCGAAGCGGTTCCGGAAAACCCCGCCGAAGACGTCGTCGAGATAGCGGAGCCTGGGCAGCGAGCGGTCGAGCACCGTCACCTCCGCGCCCATGCCGGCCGCGACCCGCGCGGCGTGGGTCCCGACGACCCCGCCGCCGATCACCGCGACCTTCGCCGGCCCGACGCCGGGGACGCCGCCCATCAGCACGCCGCGCCCGCCATTGGCTTTTTGCAGCGCCCACGCCCCGACCTGCGGCGCCAATCGGCCGGCCACCTCGGACATCGGCGCGAGCAGCGGCAACCCGCCCTGCCCGTCTGTGATCGTCTCATAGGCGATGCAGACCGCGCCGCTCTTGATCAGATCCTCGGTCTGCGCGCGGTCGGGCGCGAGATGCAGATAGGTGTAGAGCACTTGGCCCGGCCGCAGCATCGCGCGCTCGACAGGCTGCGGCTCCTTCACCTTCACGATCATATCGGCGGCGCCGAAGATCTCCGCCGCTTGGCCGACGATGCGCGCCCCGGCGGCCTTGTAGGCCGCGTCCGGGAACCCGGCGCCGACCCCCGCGCCCGCCTCGATGAGCGCCTCATGCCCGTGCGCGACCGCCTCGCGCGCCGCCGCGGGCGTCATGCCCACCCGGTGCTCCTGGTTCTTGATCTCTTTCGGACAACCGATCCGCATCACGATCTCCCGGCCATAGGCGCCCCTGAGGCCCTTACGAGAGCACGGCCCGTCCCGACTAGCGAGCCCTCAGAGCCCGCCCGGAAGCCCGATCGTCTGCAGCAGCCAGAGCGCGCCCATGCCCGTCGCGATCCCGCCCAGCATGCTGCGGGTCGCCACCCCCACCGCCAGCGCGGCCCCGGCCGCCAGCAGACGCGCGGGATCGGTCTCGCCGTCCATCGCCGGCGGATAGAGCACCAGCGGCGTCACCAGCGCCGGGATGACCGCCGTCGGCACGTAGCGCAGCAGGGTCCGCGCGAGCGCTGGGATCTCCCGATCTCCGAGCAGCCCCAGGAACGAAAACCGGATGGCGTAGGTCGCGACGCCGAGGCCGAGGATCACCGACCAGATTTGAAGGTCGCTCATCCCCGCCCCTCCATCGCGTCGACGCCGGCCGCCCGGTCGCGCCGCGCCGCCCAGCGCGTCGTCCCGATCTCGACCGCCGCCCCGACCGCGACGCCGATCAACGCCGCGACGATCAACCCGAGTTGGAGCGGCAGCGCGACCAGAAGCGCGGCCGCGAGCGCCGCCGAGGCCGCCGCCGCGACATGCGCGAGGGTCCGCAGCATCGGCGCGACGATCGCCAGGAAGGTCGCCGGCACCGCGAAATCGAGCGACCACGCCTCCGGCGCCTGCGCCCCGAGCGCGAGCCCGGCCGCAGAGGCGATCACCCAGACGAGACAGGTCGTCAACCCGACCCCGAAATAGAATGCGGTTTTGCGCTCGAGCGGCTCGTCCGGCCGCTCCTGGTAGCGTCGCGTGGCGATCGCGAAGGCCTGGTCATGGAGCGTATAGGCCGCCAACGCCCGCACCCAGAGCGGCGCGCCCCGCCACTCCGCGGCGATCGAGGCTGAGTACATCGCCATCCGCAGGTTCACCACCGCTCCGGTCAGCACCGCGATCAGCGCCGGCGCGCCGTCGCTCATCAGCTGGAGCGCCGCGAACTGCGACGCCCCGGCGATCACCACCGTCGTCATCGCCATCGCCTGCAGCGGATCGAGCCCCGCCTCCGCGGCGAGCACGCCATAGATCAGCCCGAACGGCGCGACCGCCAGCAGCGCCGGGATCGACGCGATGACGCCCGCCCGGAACCCCGTCCCATCAAGATAGCGCGCCATGCCGAAGCCCCTGCAACGCCCGAGCGATCGCGGCGGGCGGCCGCCAGCGCTACCGAAACAGGCTCGCCTCGACCAATGATTTGTCCTGACCACAGACGTCACGCGCCGTTATGCGACCGGCCGGGCTCGACTTCCCACGCCGAACCCGGCAGCGTGGCGCACCCGACCTTTCTCAACGGACGGCGCCGATGAGCGACCATGATCTCCTGATCGCCCCCCGGCCCGACGATCCCCGCCTGACCCGCGCCTTAACCGGGCTCGACCATGAGGGCCGGCGCCAGGAGATCCGCGTCGTCGAGGAGCGCCCGCTCACGATCTTCCTGAACTCCCAGGAGATCGTCACCGCCATGACCATCGGCGATCATCCCGAGCATCTGGCGGTCGGCTATCTGCTGAACCAGAACATGCTCCGCCGCGACGACCGCGTCGCCGCCGTCGAGTTCGACGAGGAGCTCGAGACCGTCGTGGTCCGCACCGAACGCGAGACCGACTACGAGGCCAAGCTGCAAAAGAAGATCCGCACCTCGGGCTGCGCCGTGGGCACCGTCTACGGCGACATGATGGAGGCGCTGGATCAGGTGCGCCTTCCCGGCCCCGAAGAGGGCGCCGAGATCCGCGCGAGCTGGCTCTACGCCCTCGCCAAGCGGATCAACACCGAGCCGTCCCTTTATCTGGAGGCGGGCGCGATCCATGGCTGCGTGCTCTGCGCCCGCGACCGCGCGCTGGTCTACATGGAGGATGTCGGCCGCCACAACGCGGTGGACAAGATCGCCGGCTGGATGTTTGCGACCGGCGAGAGCGCGGGCGACAAGCTGTTCTACACCACCGGCCGCCTGACCTCGGAGATGGTCGTGAAGACCGCGATGATGGGGATCCCGACCCTCGTCTCCCGCTCGGGCTGCACCGCGAGCGGCGTCGAGATCGCGCGGCGCGTCGGCCTGACCCTGATCGGCCGGATGCGCGGCAAGCGCTTCGTCTGCCTTTCGGGCGAGGAGCGGCTGGTGCTCGACGCCGACCCCGCCGCCGTGGCGGACGAGCCCGCGCGCGCCCGGCGCAAAGGCGCCGAACCGGACGCGCCCTAGGAACTACTCTCGGCCTTCGCTCGCCGCTTCTCGAAACGCCTCGATCCGGGTCATGAGCGCCTCGACCTCCGCCGGCCCGCCGACCGACGCCCGCGGGATCGGCGCGCCCCCAGCCCCGAGAAACAGCCACACCGCCTTTTCTCCGGGCCGAACCTCCTCGACGCAGCGCCAGTCATAGCTCGAGCGCCAGCCTTCGCCGACCAAGGTCACGCCCTGCCCATCGAGCCGGAGGAGCGCCGGATGCGCCAACAGATCGCGCGCCGTCATGCGACGCGTGACCGCCCGCGCGGCGAGCGACTGCTCCGCCCAACGCCCGATCAGCCCCAGGCTGAGGAACCCGAGCGCGACGTACAGGACCGGAATGAACGGCCGCCCCGCGGCGTCGAACAGCCAGCTCGACTGAGGCTCGAGCGCCGTCCAGCGGCTGATCGTCTCGAACCAGAGCGCCGCGCCAACCCCGACCAAACCGGTCGCGAGCCCGATCCAGAAGCCGGCGGGCAGCCCTCGCGGCGCGAACCGCCGCCGCTGAAACCCCGCGAGCTCCGCAGAGATCTCCGGATCGATCCAGGTGCGAAACTCGAGCGGATAGCCTTGCGGCCGCGACGCCGTCCAGGCCGCGACGTCCGGGTCCGGACGGCTGGGGCTCGGCTCAGCCGAACCGGTCTCTTGCGGATCTGAGCTCACCGCGACGCCTTTCCTCCCGCCGCGCATCCAACCGCGCGCGGTTCCGTGCGCAAACTACCGCCGCCAAGCGGGGAGAGCCAACAGAAGTGACGGCGCGTCCGCGGCGTCGGGCCGGAATCCCGAGCGGCTGTATCGCGGGCGCGGCCACGCTATGCTCCGCCGCGTCCCCTTCATCGAGAAAGCCGCAGATGCCCGACCTCCAAGCCCCCGCCCCGGATGACGCCGACCCGTCGACGACGGCGATTCGTCCGCTCCGCGCGCCGGACCGGGCCGACTGGGAGCGGCTCTGGCGCGCCTACCACGCCTTTTACGAGGCGATGGTCGCGCCGGAGATCTACGACCTCGCCTTCGAGCGCCTGCTCTCCGACGATCCGCACGAGTTCCACGGCCTCGTCGCCGAACGGGGCGGCGCGCTGATCGGCCTGTCGCACCATCTGTTTCATCGCCATGGCTGGCGGCGTGGGCCGGTCGTGTATCTCCAGGACCTCTACGTCGACCCTGAGGCGCGGGGCGACGGCGCCGGTCGGGCCTTGATCGAGGCGGTTTATGCGGACGCCGACGCCCGCGGCGCCGAAGCGGTCTACTGGCTGACGCAGGACTTCAACGCCCCCGCGCGCCGCCTTTACGATCAGGTCGCCCGCGTGACCCCGTTCATCAAATACGAGCGCTGAACCGGTGCGCCTCGCGACCTTCAACGTCGAATGGTTCGACGCGTTGTTCGACGCGCAGGACCGTCTGCTGGCGGACGACGCGCCCTCGAAGCGGCTCGGCGTGTCGCGGCGCGCTCAGGCGGAGGCGATCGCCTCGGTTCTGCGCGGACTCGATCCCGACGCCATCCTGATCCTGGAGGCGCCGAATCAAGGCGCCCGCTCCGGCCGCTCGACGGTCGCCGCCCTCGAGCATTTCGCCGAGCGATACGCGCTGCGCCAGAGGACCGCGCTCGTCGGCTTCGGCTCGCCGACGCATCAGGAGATCGCGCTGATGCTCGACCCGGAGCGGATCTCCGCCCGGCACGATCCGATGGGCGAGCGATGCGCCGCGGAGGAGGCGCTCGCGGATCCGCTCGAGCCCTTCGACCCCGAGCGCTGGGGGCGGCCGTTTCCGGGCGCCCCGCGATTCGACGGCGCCGCCGCCTGGCGCGCGGCGCCCGAAGCGGCGCCCGAGAAGATCCGCTTCAGCCGTCCGCCCCTTGAGGCCGCGCTGGTCTGGCGCCCGAGCGGCCGCGCCTTTCGCCTGATCGGCTTCCATCTGAAGTCGCTGCGGCCCCGCGCGGAGCAGGACCCGCAGAGCGTCCGCCGCCGCCATCTCGGGCAATGCGTCTGGCTGCGCGGGCGAATCGACGAGCACCTGACCGTGGGCGACGCCGTCATCGCGCTCGGCGACCTCAATCAACGAACGGCCGTGGAGGCGGAGGAGCCCGCGACTTTCGGGCGTCGCGGCCGCACCACGCTGATCGAGCCGCCGGCGATTCCCCTCGGCCCGCGCGAACGGCGCCTGTGGTGCGGCCCGTCCGAGCGCGGCGTGCGGCGCCCGACCGTGCATTGGCGCGAGCCCGACGGCCGGCCGGCCGCCGCGCGCGTCGATGAAATCCTGATCTCGTCGGAACTCTGGCCGCTAAATCCGAGATGGCGCGTCTGGAACGCCGACGCGGAGGCCCCGACGGACCTTCGCGACGCGCTCGACGCCGCGAGCGACCACAGCCCGATCACGCTCGACCTCGAAATCTAGCCCCGCGCCCCATCCCTAGCCCCTCGCCCCATCCAGAGAGGCCTGGACCCCGCCGAAGCGCACGCTTCCGCCGCGTTCTAAAACGCGCGGAGCCCGACCGCCGCGGCGGTCGGACAACCTATGCGCGAAAACCCTGTCGCGATCTGGGGCAAGGTCGCCGACCGCGACACGCGTCTTTAGGCGCTTTCGCGCACCTCGAGACCTAATTCCCGCACTTTTCGATACAGGGTCGAGCGTCCGATCCCGAGCCGACGGGCCACTTCCGACATGCGGCCGTCATATTTGCGAATCGCCAGCTCGATCATCTCGCCCTCGACCTGGGAGAGCGTGCGCATATGCCCATCGACGTCGAACGGCGAGAAACCTTCGGCCATCGGCGGCCGCGGATGCAGGCCCTCGCCGTCGAGCGTGGCGCTCGCAGGCGTCATCGAATCATCCCGGGAGCGCGTCATGCCCACCAGATGCGGAAAGTCGTGGAGCGTCAGGACATCGCGATCCGACAGGACGACGGCTCGATAGATCATGTTCTCGAGCTGCCGGACATTGCCGGGCCAATCGTATTCGACCAGCAAAGCCAGTGCGCTGTCTTCGATCGCCCGAACATTGCGCCCTTCTTCGAACGCGAATTTCTGAATGAAATGGTCGATTAGTTGTGGAATGTCATCCGCGCGTTCTCGCAGCGGCGGCAGCGTCAGGGGAAAGACGTTCAGCCGGTAGAACAAGTCTTCGCGGAACTTCCCTGAGGCGACCAAGTCTTGCAGATTCTGGTTCGTCGCGGAGACCAGTCGGATATCGACTTTGAGCGGTTTCTTTGCGCCGACCGGGTCGACCTCGCCCTCCTGCAGCGCCCGCAGCAGCTTAACCTGGATGTCGAGCGGCAACTCGCCGACCTCGTCCAGGAACAGCGTGCCGCCGCTCGCCTCCTGAAACTTGCCGAGCCGCTTGTCCGTCGCGCCCGTAAACGCGCCTTTCTCGTGGCCGAACAGGATCGACTCGACGAGGTTTTCGGGGATTGCGCCGCAGTTCACCGCGACGAACGATTTTCCGGCCCGGTCGGACGCGCCCTGGATCGCGCGCGCCATGACCTCTTTGCCGACCCCCGACTCGCCTTCGATCAGCACCGGAATGTTCGACGCCGCGGCCCGCTCGGCGAGCATGATCGCCTGGCGCATCACCAGGCTTTTCGCGATCAGGTCCTTGAACGAGAGCCGCCCCTCGGAGCGGCGCGTGAGGCGCGAGACCTCGTCGCTCAAAGCGTTCAATTTCAACGCGTTGCGGAGCGAAACCTGAAGCCGCTCAGGGCTCGCCGGCTTGACGATGAAGTCCGTCGCGCCGGTCTGCATCGCCTGCACGACGGTCGTCACCGATCCGTTCCCGGTCAGCACGATCACGGGCAGGGCCGGGCGCTCCGGCCGCAACTCCGCCAGAACCTCCATGCCGGTCTTGCCCGGCATCACGAGATCCAGCAGCACCGCGTCGACCGCACGGCCGCGATTGTCGCGCAGCAGGTCGAGCGCTTCGACGCCGTTTTGCGCGGTCGTCGATGCGTATCCGAGCGACGAGACCACTGAATGCAGCAGGCGCCTCTGGGCGGGGTCGTCGTCGACGATTAGGATGTTTTGGGGCATTGCTCGCTCTCTCCTACACGGCGAGCGACGCGCCGCGCGGACCTCAATTTCGGCTCGTGTCCCCACCGATCGCGGCCAAACTGCGACGGTGCGGCCTGACGCCGGATTTCTCGTTTTGACACATGGAGCCTCGACGTTACTAAACCGTAAATTGAGTCGCCGCCAAGGGGAACCCGCCGCGCCCGACTGTTGTTCGAAGGTGACGGGCGACCCAAAGATCACGACCACGGACGAGGAAGGAGCCTAACTGCGTTGCGTGCGGCTCGCCCGACATGGCATCAGAACTTTCGGCGCTCAGCGCGTCCGAATGCTACGGTACGGCGGCGTTTGGGGTTTTCACGGCGTGGATCCTTTCGCGCGGGAACTATGGAGTGAGGGATGAAAGCGATTTTTCGCACGGTGATCGTCGGTGCGGCTCTTGCCGTCGCTGGCTGCACCAGCAGCAACCTCCCGGGTGCGAACCTGGGCGACACTTTCTTTGTTGAAGGCTTCATCAACGAGGAGCTGCCGGGCGGCTCCTACACGCAGGAGCAGGCGCGCGCCTATCAAGCTCGTGCGGCGTTCGAAGCCCAGGAAGACACCAACTGGTACGACTCGACCGCCTTCTACCGGAAGGGCCAGATCGCCGCGAGCGGTCAGGAAGTCATGCCTTGGGATCCGGCTGAGTTCGGTCTGAGCGGCGACATCGTCACCGGCTACAACCAGACCGTCGCGGCCGCGGCTCAGTACAAGGACGTCCGTCCGGAGCCTTGCGCCCGCATGGTCGCTCTGTACGACCACTGGCTCGAGCAGACCCGTGAGGGCTCGCACTCGATCACCGCTCCTGGCGTCGTCCAGGGTCAGTGGGCCGGCGCTTACTTCGAGTGCACCGGCGGCGTCGCCACGCCTCCGGACGCGGCTCGCTACATCGTGTACTTCGGCTTCGACCGTTCGGACCTCGACGCTCAGGCGCGTGGCGTTCTCGACGACGTCGTCGCCGCGGTCTCCGGTCTGGCCAACCCGCAGCTGTCGATCGTCGGTCACACCGACACCGCCGGCTCCAAGGCTTACAACCAGGGCCTGTCCGAGCGTCGTGCCGCGCGCGTCGCCAACTACCTCGCCTCCAAGGGCGTGTCGCGCGACCGCATGGTCACCGCGGGCCGTTCGGAGCTCGAGCTGGCCGTCCCGACCGGCGACGGCGTGCCTGAGGCTGGCAACCGCCGCGTGGAAGTCTCGATCACCGAGTAATCCGCTCGACCTGATCGGCTTGAGACAGAGGGCCGCTTCCGAAAGGGAGCGGCCCTTTTCTTTTTTCGGCGGCCCGCTTTCGGCCTGGGACGCCTTTTCTCACGGCCCCGGAACCGCCACATCGAAACCGTTTGGACGAGCCCACCCCAATCGCAGGGCGGATGCGGACCGGACGCGCGGCTCCGCCCCGCCATCAATCCAATCGGGAGAAGCAGATGACCAAGCGCACCACCGCGGCGGCCCTGCTCGCCGCCCTCATAGCCGCCCCGCTCGCACCGTTGGCCGAAACGCGGAGCCAACCGCTCGCTGACGAGCGCCTACGCCTTGCGCAGTCCGAGGACGCGTTCCCTGACGAGGCGCTCCCCGAAGAGGAGCTGCGCCCGGGCCCGCGAACCGACCAGTTGGAGGAAGAGCTTTCCGAAGCCGCGCGCCGCGCGATCGAGCAGTTCCTCGCGATGGCCGGCCCGATGCTCGAGCAGTTCGGCCAGATGGTCGGCGACCTCCCGCAATACGAGGCCCCGATCATGCTGCCGAACGGCGACATCCTGATCCGCCGCAAGCGCCCGGAACTCGGGAGCGAAGAAGAGATCGAGCTCTGACGGCTCTTCCCGAACAGCGCGCCTCTCTCACCGCGACGGAGGCCGCCTGATGTAAACGGGCCAAATGTAAACGGACCAACTGTAAACGGGCCAAGGGGTTGCCAGGCGCGGAAGCAGCCCGAATATGCCAGTGGCGCCCGCGGATCTCGCGCGCCGCGCCACGCCTTTATTTGTTTCCGATGGGAGCCGCTATGCCGCCGGCCGCGATCCGCTCGCCCGATCCTCTCCACGCCGTTCGCCTGGCGCCGCGTGATTCGCGCGAACCGCATATCGCCGATCCCGACCTCGGCGCTCTGCCGCAATGGGATTTCTCGGGCCTCTACGCGGAACCGACGGACGCCGCCATCGAGGCCGACTTCGCCGCCTCGGAGCGCGAGGCCGCGGCTTTCGCCAAGGAGTATGAAGGCCAGGTCGCGACGCTCGACGGCGCCGCGCTGGCGAGCGCGATCGCGCGCTACGAGGCGATCGAGCTGAAGCTCGGCCGGATTATGTCGTATCTCGGCCTCCGCTATCAGCAGGACACGTCGGATGCGGCCCGCGCCAAGGCGATGGGCGACGCCCAGACCCGCGCGACCGACGCCACGGCGCCATTGGTCTTCTTCACGCTCGAGCTGAACCAGATCGACGAGGCGGCCCTGTCGGAGAAGCTCGCCGCGAGCGACGCGCTCGCCCGCTACCAGCCCTGGCTCGACCGCCTCCGCTCGTTCCGCCCGCATCAGCTGTCCGACGAGCTCGAAAAATTCCTGCACGACCAATCCGTCGTCGGCGCCGCCGCCTGGAACCGCCTGTTCGACGAGACGATGTCCGGTCTCCGCTTCCCGGTGAAGGGCCCCGATGGCGCGGTCGAGACGCTCAGCCTCGAGCCGACCCTCACGCGCCTGTCGGACGCCGACCGCGCCCGCCGCGCCGCCGCCGCCGAGGCTCTGTCCGAGACCTTCTCGGCGAATGTCCGCCTGTTCGCGCTGATCACCAACACCCTCGCCAAGGAGAAGGAGATCGAGGACCGCTGGCGGAAGCTGCCGAGCCCGCAATCCGCCCGCCACCTGTCGAACCAGGTCGAGGCCGAGGTCGTCGACGCGCTCCGCGACGCGGTGGTCGCGGCCTATCCGCGTCTCTCCCACCGCTACTACCGGATGAAGGCCGATTGGCTCGGCCTCGACAAGCTCGAGCACTGGGACCGCAACGCGCCGCTGCCGGATGAAGAAGACCGCAAGATCCCGTGGAACGACGCGCGGGACATGGTGATGACGGCCTATGCGGAGTTCAGCCCCCGGATGGCGGAGCTGGCCGAGCCCTTCTTCTCGCAGAATTGGATCGACGCGCCGGTCACCGCCGGCAAGGCGCCCGGAGCCTTTGCGCATCCCACGGTGGTCGACGCCCACCCCTTCGTGATGATGAACTATCTCGGCAAGACCCGGGACGTGATGACCCTGGCGCATGAGCTCGGCCACGGCGTGCACCAACGCCTCGCCGCGGAGCAGGGCGAGCTGTTGTCGCGGACGCCTCTTACTCTGGCCGAGACGGCCTCGGTGTTCGGCGAGATGCTCACCTTCAAGCGCATCCTCGCCGCTGAAAGCGATCCGAATCGCCGCAAAGCCCTCCTCGCCGGCAAGGTCGAGGACATGTTGAACACCGTGGTCCGGCAGATCGCGTTCTACGAGTTTGAGACGCGCGTCCACGCCGCCCGCCGCCAGGGCGAACTGACCACCGACCAGCTCGCGGAGATCTGGATGGCGGTCCAGACCGAGAGCCTCGGCCCCGCTTTCAACTTCGCCCCGGGCTACGAGAACTACTGGACCTACATCCCGCACTTCATCCACTCACCCTTCTACGTCTACGCCTATGCGTTCGGCGACGGGCTGGTGAACGCGCTTTACGCGGTCTACGAGAGCGCCGGCCCGAGCGCGGGTTTCCAGGACAAGTATTTCGAGATGCTCCGCGCCGGCGGCACGCTCCGCCACCAGGAGCTGTTGGCGCCCTTTGGCCTCGACGCCTCGGATCCTGCGTTCTGGAGCAAGGGCCTCGGCGTGATCGAGAGCATGATCGACGAGCTCGCCGCGCTCGACGCCTGACGCGCCGGGCCTTCGAACGTCACGATCGACGCAACGCCCGCTCCCCCCTATACCGCGCCTGACCGCAGCAACGCGCATAGGGGGGAGCGGAGCATGCCGATCGTCGGAGTGGGCCTGACCACCGGAGATTTCGCCAACAATCTGAGGGACTTGAATGGCTGCCTCGACAAGTTCGAGCGCCTGGGCGCGACCCATGCGGAGCTGTCCTTCGGCGCCTTCGATCTCGTGGCGGGCGGCAAGCCGATCCCGAAGCGGATCGCCGAGCTGAAGCGGATCTGCGCCGACCGCCCGCTCGCCTACACGGTCCATGGCCCGATCGCGTCGAATTTCATGGACCGCCGCAATCTCCAGCTCCAGGTCGATATCTGCCGCGCCGTTCTCGACGTCTCTGGCGAGATCGGGGCCGAAGTCCAGGTCCACCATGGCGGCGCCTCGATCCACGGCGACGCCGCCGAGCGCGCCGCTCAGCTGGAGCTGGAGCGCGAGACCCTGGCCCTCATCGCGCCCCATGCGGAGTGCTGCGGCGTCGTCCTCTGCGTCGAGAACATCTTCAGCGACGACGCGATCTGGCTGGCCTCGCCGGCGGAGCTCGCCGCTCAGATCCGCGCGGTCAATCACCCGAGCATCCGCGCCTGCATCGATTTCAGCCACGCCGCGATCAACGCCGGCGTCCGCGGCTTCGACCTGATGGCCGAGCTGGCCGAACTCGCCCCCGTCGCGCGCCATCTCCACATCCATGACAGCTTCGGTCGGCCGCGAAGCTTCACGCCCTACACCTATGGCGAGGCGGTGAATTTCGGCCTCGGCGACCTGCATCTGCCGCCCGGCTGGGGCGTCCTTGACTGGGAGGCGATCGCCAAGCTGCCCTATCGGGAGAAGGTCGTCGCGAACCTCGAGCTTTCGACACGGTTCGAGGAGGAGCTGCCCGACGCGATCGCGCTCTGTCGGCGCATGATTGCGCTGAGCGCCTGAGTCGGGGCCACCCCGCGCCCGCCTGACGCCGACGCGCCACGTTCGCTGCGCGCACGCACGACAGCGCCCGGATGCCGCCTTGGTCCGGCCCCCCGAGCTTGCGTATCAGCGAGGGGCTGGGATCAGGCGTGTCGGTGCGGTCGACCAGGGGGAAAGCGATGGCGAAGGATCTGAACGAGCGCGGAACCGAGAAGCGCCGCCGGCGCGCGCACCCGGTGCGCCGCCGAGTGAACTGGACGCTGATCCTGGAGTTTCTGGCGGTGATCGCCGCGGCTTACGGGCTCGTCCTGTATTTCGGCCTGCCGCTCTGGATCTTCGCCGTCATCGCAGCCGCCGTCCTCTCGCCGCTGCTCGCGACCCGCCGGCAGGGCCCGCTCGACGGCTTCGTCAAATCGGTGATCCCGATCGCCATCGGCGCCGCCTTCGTCGTCGCCTATGTCGAGATCCATAAAGTGCCCGAGGCGCAGATCGTCCTCTCGACCGAATTCGACGAGTTCTACGGCGAGCAATACTACGCCGTGCTCTCCACCCTCTTCGCCATCATCACCGCGTTGATTCTGGTGAAAGGCATCGAGTTCTTCGATCGGCTGAACACGCTGATCAGCGAGGAGGCCAATCAGATCCGCTCGATCTACGAGTTCCTCGCCTATTTCGAAGACGATGAGTCCGCCACCGCGAACCCGAACGTCCGCGCGATCAAGACGTTGTTGCGCGACTATTGCGTGATGTCGCTGGAGAACCCGTACGAGCCGCAGGGCCATGACCCGGGCGTCGACCTCTTGCGTCGCGGCTCGGACGAAATCGGTCGGCTCGACTGCCGCGAGGAGAACGACAAGGTGGCGCTCGCGGAGATCATGCGCGGGCTCAACACCCTGTTCGCGACCCGCGCAAAGCGCCTGAGCTGCGGCAAGGCCAAGGTCCCCGTCTATATGCTGATCACGCTCGCCTTCATGTCGATCGCGATCATCTTCCCGTTCTTCCTCGAGGATCCGTCGAGCTTCAACCACAACTACGCGATCATTTTCGTGCTCGCGACCTTCTGCAGTTTCATCCTGTTGCTGCTGCTCGACATCAACTCGCCCTTCGACGGCTTCTGGGCGGTCGATCTCGACGCCTTCCGCCGGCTGCAGGCGAACATCGACGAGGATCTGGACGGCGCCGTCCCCTAGCGGCGCCGCCAAGGGAACGGCGACAAAGGCAGAGCGAGGCTCGGAAGCACGCTCCGCGTCGAAGCGCCCTTTTCATGCGCATCCACCAGCCTGATCGCGAGCCAGACGGCGAGCGCGCCGAACAGCACGCCGCCGACCGCCTGCCCGATCAGCACGCCCGGCGCCCCCATCAGCGACGCGCCCAGCATCGCCGGCGGGATCGTGCCGAGCGTATGCCGGCCCCAGTTCGTAATGGCCGCCAATCCCGGCCGGCCGAGATTGTTGAACATCGCGTTCGACGCGAACAGCGCGCCGTTGAAGAAAAAGGCGAGCGCCAGCGGCCCGCAGAACCAGTAGACCAGCACGCGCGCCTCGTCGCTGGCGTTGAACAGGTCCGCGATCGGCGCGCGCACCAGATAGAGCAGCAGAGACATCGCGACGACGAATGCGGCGAGAAACGCCAGCGCGTCCCACAGCGTGCGCCGCACCCGATCATAGGCCTTCGCCCCGAAATTCTGCCCGACGATCGGCCCGACCGCCCCTGAAAGCGCGAACACCAGCCCGAACGCGACCGGCGTCAACCGCCCGACGATCGCGTAGCCCGCCACCGCCGCATCGCCGAACTCCGCGATCGTGCGCGTCACGAAGGCCGCGCCGATAGGCGTCGCCACATTGGTCAACATCGCCGGACCGGACAGCCGCGCGATCTCGCGCAGGTCCGCCAGGAAGGCCGGCCGCTTCAGCGGCGCGAACCCACCATAGCGGCGTTGGATCGGCAGGATCGCCGCCGCCGCGCCAGACGCCCGCGCCAGCACCGAGGCGAGCGCCGCGCCCTCGAGCCCGAGCGCGGGCACGAACGCGAAGCCGAAGATGAACAGCGGATCGAGCACGGCGTTCACCGCCGCCACCGACAGCGTGATGTTCATCGACCGCCTCGCGTCCCCATGCGCGCGGAGCACCGCCCCGCCGCACATCACGATGTTGAGCAGCGGCAGGCTCGGCGCGACGATCGACAGATAATCGACCGCCAGCTCCGCCGTGCGCCCGGTCGCGCCGACCCATGCGACGAGCGTCGGCAAGAACAGCCAGACGAGAAGCGCGACCACCGCCGTCGTCGCGAGCGAGGCGACGCCGACATGGGTGACATAGACCCGCGCCCGCTCCGCGTCGCCCACCCCGATCGACCGCGCCACCAGCGCGCCCATCGCGATCGCGAGCCCGATGCTCACCGAGGTCGTGAAGAACAGGATCGCCGCGGCGTACCCGACCGCGGCGGCGAGTTCGGCCTCGCCGAGCAGCGAGATGAAATAGAGGTCGGCGAGGTCCACCAGAAAGATCGCCATCAGCCCGATGCTGCTGGCGAGCGTCATCTCGACGACATGCCGCATGAGCGAGCCGTCGAGGAACTTTCCGCGTTTCGGCGGCGGCGCCGCAGGCGACGCGGCCGCTTCGCTTCCCGGCCCCGGAGACGTCTCCCGCGCGAGCGGCGCGTCTTCACCCTCGTCCGCCGACCTCTGATCCGCCATCCGGCCCCCGTTGGCTCCACCGCCGAACAAGGCGCTCAATCCTGGCGGCGGTCAAGCGCCGGATCGCTTAGTCCCCGAAGGTGCGCAGCAGCCCCTTTTCGGCGGCGAGTTCGCGCATTTTGCGCTGCAGCTTCTCGAACGCCCGCACCTCGATCTGCCGGATCCGCTCCCGACTGACGCCGTAGACCTTCGACAGATCCTCGAGCGTCACCGACTCGTCCGACAGGCGGCGCTGGGTGATGATGTCCCGCTCCCGCTCGTTCAGATGCTCCATCGCCTGGATCAGCAGCGCGCGGCGCTCGTCGAGCTCCTGCTGCTCGGCGTACTCGGCCGCCTGATCGGCGTCGTCGTCCGCCAACCAGTCCTGCCACTCCGAGGAGCCTTCGCCATCCGCCTTGAGCGGCGCATTGAGAGAGGCGTCGCCGCCGCCCGACAGGCGACGGTTCATCATATCGACTTCGGCTTCGGTCACGGAGAGCTTGTCGGCGATGGTCTTGCGGTTCTCAGGCGACAGGTCGCCCTCTTCGAACGCGCCGATCTTGCCCTTCAGCCTGCGCAGATTGAAGAACAGCTTCTTCTGCGCGGCCGTGGTGCCCATTTTCACGAGCGACCAGGACCGAAGAATGTATTCCTGGATCGCCGCACGGATCCACCACATCGCATAGGTCGCGAGGCGGAAGCCCCTCTCCGGATCGAACCGTTTGACGGCCTGCATCAGGCCGACATTGGCCTCCGCCACAACCTCGGAGATCGGCAGCCCGTAGCCGCGGTACCCCATCGCGATTTTCGCGGCGAGGCGCAGGTGCGACGTCACGAGCTTATGCGCCGACTCGCGATCTTCATGATCGACCCAAGCCTTCGCAAGCATATATTCCTGCTCCGGCTCCAGCATCGGGAACTTCCGGATCTCCGAAAGATACGTGCTGAGCCCGCTCTCCGAAGACAGTGTCGGCAGATTTCCAGTGCTCATCGCGCCCTCCCTACGCTGATAACGGCTTTCCAGAACGAACGTTCCGGCTGCTGCTAGTTAGAAAACGGAAACAAAACGTCAAGGAAGAGGCGGATCGATCACGGAACCGTGCGGCCGGGAGAGGCCAGCGCGCCAAGCTCAAGCCGCCTCGAGCGCCGCGATCAACGCCGCCAGATCGTCGGGCGGCGGAGCATCGAACCGCAGCGCCTCGCCGGTGACGGGATGATCGAACCCGAGCGTCTCCGCATGCAGCGCCTGGCGCGGAAAGGCGATCAGCGCGGCGCCGACCGCCGGATCAAGCGCTTTCGGCGACACCGGGCGCGGCCGGCCATAGACCGGATCGCCGATCAGCGCATGCCCGACATGGGTCAGATGGACCCGGATCTGGTGCGTCCGCCCGGTCTCGAGCCGACAGCGCAAGAGCGCCGCGACCGGCCGCTCAGGAGGGCCATACCGCGCCAGCCGCTCGACCCAGGTGACAGCCCGCTTGCCCGACGGGTGATCCCCCCGGACCACCGCCATGCGCTTGCGATCGTTGCGATGCCGCGCCAGCGGGGCCTCGATGCGCATCCGTCCAGCCTCGAACGACACCGCCTCGAAGCCGTGGAGCCTCGGATCCGCCGAATCGGGCGCGCCCCAGGAGAGCGCGAGATAGCTGCGCTCCACGCTGTGCGCGGCGAACTGCGCGGCGAGCCCCTGATGGGCGGCGTCCGACTTGGCGACCACCAGCAAGCCGGAGGTCTCCTTGTCGATCCGATGGACGATCCCCGGTCGGATCGCCCCGCCGACCCCCGAGAGCGTTGCGCCGCAGTGATGCAGGAGCGCGTTGACCAGGGTGCCCGTCTCCGAACCGGGCGCCGGGTGCGCCGCCATCCCGGGCGGCTTGTCGACCACGATCAGATCCGCGTCCTCGTAGACGACGGCCAACGGGATCGCCTCCGCGATCGGCGCGATCGGCGCGGGCGGCGGCGCATCGACCTCGGCGACCGCCCCCGGCTTGACTTTCTCCGATGGGTCCAAAACGGTCCGCCCGTCGAGGCGCACCGCCCCGGTCTCGATCAACGCGCGCAGCCGCGAACGCGAGAGCGGCGGACCGTCCTCGCCCTCGAACGCCGCGGCGAGCGCTTTGTCGAGACGGCCGCCGATCGAGAGCGCGGCGCGGCGCGGTCCGGGCGCGTCCCCTGTCGAAAGGTCTGTTTCGGTGTCCGACGTTTCGTCCGCCACAACGGCCCCTCCGGCCGCCGACCCGTCCTCCGAGCCGGAGGAGGATCCGCGGTTCCGCCTGATGCGCCGGCTGGTGAACGCGCTGCTCGTCACGCTGATCGTCGGCGTGATGGCGGTTGTGCTCGCCCTGGTTTGGAAGATCAAGCAGACGCCGATCTATGGCGTGGCCCCGCGCGCGGCCGACGAAAGCGTCGCGGCGGTCGAGGCGACGGCGGATCGGATCGCGTTGACGCTGCGGCGGGCGGACGGGCGAGAACGGGTGATCGTGCTCGACGGTCGCAGCTTCGCGCCGATCGGCGAAATCCTCGCCCCGGCGGAGCAGGAGCGCTGAGGCGGCGCGACGGGTCTTCGAAGAAGGATCAGGCGTTCGCGCTGGCGTCTCCGAGCAGCGCGTCCATGTACCAGTCGATCGCCGTGATCGCCACGTCCTCCGGCAGGCACGCGGCCTGGCGCGCGATCGCGCGCAGCAGATCGGAGCGCTGAGCGTCGAACACCAGGCCCAGCCGATCGGCGGCGCTGGCGCAAAGCACGCCGCTCTGAGCCGCCTCCGCCGCATCGATCGCGCCAAGCAGCGCGTCGATCGGGTCGAAGGCGCACGTCGGAACGCGGGGCGCCGCAGCGTCGTCCGGCGCCAACAAGGAACCGGTGACGGAACCGGCGGCGGGATCGGCGGCGACCGGCGCAATCGGGTCATCGGCTTCCGCCTGATCGGCCTCCGCCTCGGCGGCCGGCGCATCCTTGACGCTGACCACGAACTGCGGCGCCGCCGCACCCCGGGTTTCGGCGCACCCTATGTCTTCGACGAGCCCCTCGCGCTCGAGCGTGGCGAGCAGATCGTCGAGGGCCAGTACACCGGCCCGCTCAGCGGATTCGCTGGCGTCGTTTTCGACGGGCGTGCGCTCGGCCTCGGCGGCGTCGCCGGCCGGAACCCGTCCGGCCGCGACGGCGGCTTCCGCGGCGGCGAGCGCGCTGCGCAGATCGCCCCCGACCATCAGGCCCGCGATCGGGTCGTCCGCCGCCGGCGACAGCCGCGACGCGACCGCGGCGACGATGAGCGGTTCGGACGCTTTCGGCGCTTCACCGGCTGAAGCTGTCGACGCGGTGGCCGTGCGCGACTTCGTAGGCGACGATTTGCGCCGCTGCGCGGGCGCCTTGGCGGCTTTCTCCGCCGCGCCGCGGGTCTTCGAGGGTTTCTCGGCGGCTTTCGTGGAGGCTTTCGTGGAGGCTTTCGCCTTCGCGGGAGCCTTTCCCGGAGCCTTCTCGGCGGCCGCCGCGCTCTCTGTCGACTTGGCAGCGCGCCCCTTCTGGGCCCGCGTCCCGGATGTCCGTGCGGTCGAAGACGCAGAAGCTGCCGGCCGCGAGCGGCGCGTCGCCGTCGTTTTGCCCGCTGCGCCGATCCCGGCGTCGGCGGTCTTCGCAGACGGTTTCGTCGTCGCCGCATTCGCCGCCGACGAGGTTTGAATAGGCGAGGCCGCGCCCGCCGGAGCTTTCTTGGCCGCGGCCTTCGCGACGGAGCGCTTCGAAGCGGAGGCCTTGGGCGCCGAAGCCTTAGCTGCGGAAGCTCTGGATCCGGTCGCCTTGGAACCCGCCGGCTTCGTCGCGGGCGTCTTGGTCGCGGGCGGCTTGGCCGCGACCGCCTTGGCCGACGACGTCTTGACCGCAGGAGCCTTGGCGACAGCAGCCTTGGTCGCAGGGGCCTTGGTAGCAGGGGCCTTGGCGGCGGGGGTTTTCGAGGTCGCGCTCTTCGCAGCGGTTGT
>JBCBRF010000046.1:0-22321 GCA_039819865.1 Pseudomonadota bacterium
CCCATCCCGAAGACCGGCCGAGCCTCGCGGCCGCGCTGATCCTGCTCGGCGCCGGGGCGCAGGATCAGGAGCGCGCCCGCGAAGCCCGCGACGATGGCGGCGATCCGTCGCGGTCCGACCCGCTCGCCGAGGAACAGGGCGGCGGCGATCGCGATGAACAGCGGATAGGTGTAGAGCCCCGCGCCCATTTCAGCGAGCGTGAGGAACGGCGCGGCCCCGAAGAACAGCACCATCGTCACGGTGAGGCAGGCGCTGCGGAGCGCCACGGCCCAGAGGCGGACGGGCCGCCAGGGCGAACCGCCATAGAGCAGCCGGCCGAGCGCGAGCAGCAACAGCAGGTTGCCGCCCGCGCGCAGGCACTGGAACTGCCAGAGCGAGACGCTGTCGGAGATCAGCTTCACCAGGCTGTCCTGGAGCGACAGCACGCCGACGCCGAGCAGGATCAGCGCGGCCGCGAGGCTCGGCCGGTCTTCGGGATGGGGCGCCTTGCGGGCGGCGGCGGGTGCGGCGGCGGCGGGCGCGGACGGGGCTGCTGGGTTCGGCATGGCTCGGGCTCGGACTCGGACTCGGGCTCGGACGGCGGCGGGCGTCCGACGATCGGTCGACGCGCAATCCGGCGACCAAAGCGGCGCGGGACCGGGGACGCAAGCGGCCGAGGGACGCCGCGGGCCGCGCTCGCGACTACGGACTTGCCTGTGGGCGGGTTCGACCGCAGGTGTGGAGCGCCTTTGATTCAGGGAACCCCGCCGATGACCACAGACAATCCTTTGCTCGCCGAGGAGTGGGCCACGCCGTTCGGCCTGCCCCCCTTCGACGTGATCAAGGCCGAGCACTTCCGCCCAGCGTTCGACGCCGCGTTGGCGGAGGCGAAGGCGGAGACCCGGTCGATCGCCGAGAGCGCGGCGTCGGCGAGCTTCGAAACCGTGATCGAGGCGCTCGAGCGTGCGGGTCGGACGCTCGACCGCGTCGCGGGGGTTTTCTTCAATTTGGTCAGCGCCGACGCCGACGACGCGCTCCAGGCGATCCAGACGGAGATCGCGCCGAAGCTCGCGGCGCACCGGGCCGAGACGCTGACCGACCCCGCCCTGTTCGCCAAGGTCCAGGCGGTGTTCGAGCGGCGCGCCGAGCTCGACCTGACCCCGGAGCAGGATCGGGTGCTCGAGCTTTATCACCGCATGTTCATACGGGCCGGCGCGGCGTTGTCGGAGCCTGAACGTGCGCGAATGGGCGCGATCATGGGCCGGCTGGCGGAGCTCGGGACCGCCTTCACCCAGAACCTGCTGAAGGACGAGGCCGGCTGGGCGCTGCCGCTCGAGACCCCGGAGGACGAGGCGGGGTTGCCCGACTGGCTGCTCGAGGCGGCGGCTTCGGCGGCGGAGGAGCGCGGGCGGGAAGGCGCGAAGATCGTCACGCTCTCGCGCTCGCTGATCGAGCCGTTCCTGCAGTTCTCGACCCGGCGCGATTTGCGCGAGATCGCGTATAAGGCGTGGGCGGCCCGCGGCGCGGGCGGCGGGGCGACGGACAACCGCGCGATCGTAGCCGAGACGCTCGCGCTCCGCGCCGAACGCGCCGCGCTGCTCGGCTTCGAGACCTACGCGGCCTACAAGCTCGATCCTGAGATGGCGAAGACGCCGGCCAACGTCTCGGGCCTGCTGTCGCGGGTTTGGGAGGCGGCCAAGATCAAGGCGGCGGAGGAGCAGGCGCTTCTGACCGCGCAGATGATCGAGGACGGGGTCAACGACCAGCTTCGGCCCTGGGACTGGCGGTTCTATGCGGAGCGGGAGCGCCGCCGCGCCTATGATCTCGATGAGGGCGATCTGAAGCCGTATCTCTCGCTCGATAATGTGCGCGCGGCGGCCTTCGCGACCGCCGAGCGGCTGTTCGGGCTCGCCTTCCGACCGCTGCCGGACGCCCCGCGCCACCATCCGGACGTCGCGGTCTACGAGGTGCTCGACGCGCCGGGCGGCGCGCATGTTGGGCTGTTCCTGGCGGACGATTTCAACCGCGCCTCGAAGCGCTCGGGCGCCTGGATGTCCGCCTTCCGCAGCCAATCGACGCTGACCGGCGAGAGCCCGATCGTCGTGAACGTGCAGAATTTTGCGAAAGCCCCGAGGGGCAAGCCGACGCTGCTGACGCTCGACGACGCGCGGACGCTGTTCCACGAGTTCGGCCACGCGCTCCACGGCCTGTTGTCGGACGTGACCTATCCGTTCGTGTCCGGGACGTCCGTGGCGCGGGATTTCGTGGAGCTGCCGAGCCAGCTTTACGAGCACTGGCTGACGACGCCCGAGATCCTGTCCGAATTCGCCCGCCACGTTCAGACCGGCGCGCCGATGCCGGAGGCGCTGAGGGAAAAGCTGGCGGCGGCGGAGACCTTCAACCAGGGCTTCGCAACGGTCGAATACCTGTCCTCCGCGCTGGTGGACCTCGCGCTCCACGAGGCCGACATAGTCGAGGATCCCGCGCAGTTCGAGCAGCTCGTGCTGGCGGAGCTGGGCGCGCCGGCGGCGATCCCGCCGCGCCACCGGGTTCCGCACTTCGCGCATCTGTTCTCGGGCGAGGGCTACGCCGCGGGCTATTACAGCTACATGTGGGCCGAGGTGATGGATGCGGACGCGTTCCAGGCCTTCGAGGATGCGGGTGACCGGTTCGACGCCGAGATCGCCGGGCGGCTCCGGACCCACATCTACGCCGCCGGCGGCGCGACCGATCCGGCCGAGCTCTACAAGCGCTTCCGCGGGCGCTTGCCGGGACCCGAGGCGTTGATGGCCAAGCGGGGGCTTGTCGCCCCCGAAGCGGCCTGAAGGTGGCGGGCTGAAGGCGCGGGGCTGAATGCGCGGGGGGGGGGGCCCCCCCCCCGGCCGCGCGGGCCATCGAGGCCCTTGCGTCCGCTTGGGCGCCCGGATCCGGCGGCGGCGAGCGCGGGCGGGTCGTTTTTGCTCGGACCCACCATCGAGAGCGGCCCGCCGCTCTCAACGGAGCCTGCGCCGCCCTCGCGTCCTGGCCGACGCGCCGCCCGGGCGCAAGGACGCGCGTGCCGCGCGCCGCCTCCGGCGGGTTCCTCCTTGCGTCCGGACGCCGCCCCGTCCTGGTCTTTCGGGCGACGACGGCTCCGTCGAGAGCGGCTTTCGGGGGCGCGCCGGGCGTTGACCGGAGCGCCCGGCGGGCGCAGGTCTCCGGCGAGAAAGAGCTCGAGGACGCCATGGCCGCCAAGGATTCTGTAGACGAGAACTCCGTAAACAAGGGCTCCGTAGACGAGCGCGCCGCAGCATCGGACGCCGCCGGCGACGGCGCCGCCGAGAAACCGGTCGAGGCGCTGAGCCCGGGGGAGGCGGCGCGCGAGCTGGCCGCGCTCGCCGATGCGCTTCTGGCGCATGATCGCGCCTACCACGCCGAGGACGCGCCGACGATCTCGGACGCGGCCTATGACGCGCTCAAGCGGCGAAACGCGGCGATCGAGGCGCGATTCCCGGAGCTGAAGCGCGCCGACAGCCCCTCCGATCGGATCGGCGCCGCGCCCTCCGAGGCCTTCGCCAAGGTGCGCCACCAGGTGGCGATGCTGTCGCTCGGCAACGTGTTCGACGAGGAAGAGCTTCGGGATTTCGTCTCGGGCGTGCGCCGGTTCCTGTCGCTGGGAGCGGAGGATCCGCTCGCCTTCACTGCGGAGCCGAAGATCGACGGGGTCTCGCTCGCGCTGCGCTACGAGGACCGTCGGCTGGTCCAGGCCGCCACCCGCGGCGACGGGAGCGAAGGCGAGGACGTCACGGCCAACGCGCGCACCATCGACGACATCCCGGTCGCGCTGCCCGCCTCCGCGCCGGATAAGATCGAGATCCGCGGCGAGGTTTATATGAGCCGCGCCGACTTCCAGGCGCTGAACGCGCGCCAGCAGGCCCAGATCGACGAGGGCGTGAAGTCCGCCCGCCTCTTCGCCAATCCGCGAAACGCGGCCGCGGGCTCGCTGCGCCAGCTCGACAGCCGGGTGACCAAGAGCCGGCCGCTCCGCTTCTTCGCCTACGCCTGGGGCGCGGCGCCCGCGCTGCCGGCGGACAGCCAGTCGGGCGTGCTGGCCGCCTTCAAGGACTGGGGCTTCGTCGTAAACGCGCTGACGCGTCGTTGCGAGGGTGTCGACGCGCTTTTGGCGCAGTATCGCGCCATCGAGGCGGAGCGCGCCGCGCTCGACTACGATATCGACGGCGTCGTCTACAAGGTCGACCGGCTCGATCTGCAGGAGCGGCTCGGCTACCGCTCGCGCACGCCGCGCTGGGCGGTCGCGCACAAGTTTCCCGCGGAGATCGCGACCACGATCCTGGAGGGCATCGACATCCAGGTCGGGCGCACGGGCGCGCTGTCGCCGGTCGCGCGGTTGAAGCCGGTCACTGTGGGCGGCGTCGTGGTCTCGAACGCGACGCTTCACAACGAGGACTACATCGCCGGCGTCGACTCCAATGGCGCGCCGATCCGCCAGGGCGGGCGGCTGATGATCGGTGACGCGGTGCAGGTCTATCGCGCCGGCGACGTGATCCCGAAAGTGCTCGACGTCGACCTCACGCAGCCGCGGGGCGAGACCGTATTCGAGTTTCCCGACCGCTGCCCCGAATGCGGCAGCCACGCCGTCCGCGAGGAGGGCGAGGCGGTGCGGCGCTGCACGGGAGGACTGATCTGCCCGGCCCAGGCGGTCGAGCGGCTGAAGCACTTCGTCGGCCGCGCCGCCTTCGACATCGACGGGCTCGGCGCCAAGCAGGTCGAAGCCTTCCACCGCGACGGTTGGATCCGGGAGCCTGCGGACATCTTCACGCTGCGAAAGCGCTACGGCAAGGGCGGGCTCCAGGCGCTCGAGAACCGCGAGGGTTGGGGCGAGAAATCGGCGGAGAATCTGTTCGCCGCGATCGAGGCGCGGCGCGCGATCCCGCTCGACCGGCTGATCTTCGGGCTCGGCGTGCGCCATGTCGGCGAGACCTCCGCGAAGCTGCTGGCCCGGCGCTACGGCGCCTGGACGGCGTTCGAGCGCGCGATGCGGACGGCGGAGATCCCGCCGCCGAAGCCGAAACGGCGCAAGGCGGCGGACAAGAACGCGCCGGCCGAAGCGGCGGACGGGCAGGGCGCCCTGGCGCTCGGGAACGCGCCCGACGGCGCGCCCGATCCCGCGCCCGATCCCGCCCTGTTGGACCCGCGCAGCGCCGCGGCCGTGGAGGCTTGGGACGATCTGATTTCGATCGACGGGGTCGGGGCCGTCTTGGCGGCGGCGCTGGTCGAGTTTTTCGACGAGCCGAGAAACCTCGAAAGCGTCGGCCGCCTGATCGCGGAGCTCGACGTTCAGGACGTCGAGGCCCCGACGGCGCGCGCCGACAGCCCGGTGCTCGGAAAAACGGTGGTGTTCACCGGCAAGCTGTCCCAACTCAGCCGCGCGGAGGCCAAGGCGCGGGCCGAGGCGCTCGGCGCGAAGGTGGCGGGCTCCGTCTCCGCCAAGACGGATATCCTGGTCGCCGGCGAGGACGCGGGCTCGAAACTTAAGAAAGCGGAAGAACTCGGCGTGCAAACTCTGAGCGAACAGGAGTGGATCGCGCTGATCGGCGGCTGACCCGTCGCGCCGGCGCGCCGCTCCGCGCTTGGACGAGAAGAGCCCCGCCGCATGACGCGCGACCCCCGACCGGATCTTCGCGAGACGCAAGCCGCGACCGAGGGCGCCGTGGGTCCCCGGACGTCCGCCGTCGAACCCGTTTCTCCGGCGCCCGAACCGCTCTCCGCGCGGTTCGCCGCCGCGCTGGGGGCGGCCGTCGGCGTGCTCGCGGGCGTCGGGATCGCCGCGGGCATGCTGTGGGCCGGAACCGACCGGGCCCGGGCGGTCGCGCCGACGGATGTCGGGGTCGATCGGATCGCCGACGTCGCGCTCGCCGAGTTTCCGGAAGCTGATCCGCTCGGGCTAAGGGTGAGCTTCGAGAACCGCGCGGAGGACGGGCTCACGCCCGTCGAGATCCGGATCTTTCTACCCGCCGATCGGTTTTCCGCCGAGATCTTGCCACGCGGCGATCGGATGAGCGCCGGACTGTTCGGCGCGATCGACGCCGAGACCCTGCGAAGCCGCCTCGACCGGATCTCTGCGGCGGCGCGGCCCTATGATCGCCGCAGCTGCGCCGGGCATCGGGTCGGGCCGCGGATTCCGGCCGAGCGCGCGGGTTTGAGCGCCGGCGAACCGGTGCGCGCGCTTCGGATCGCGTTCGACCGGCCCTGCCGGGGAAGGCCCTAATCCCGCCCGTCGGAGGACGATCGGACGATCCGCCATCTTTCTCGCGCCACATACCGGTTCTACGTCTAAGGCTCGGCGTCTTTAGCTGGAGAACCTGTCATGGGAGTGATCGGCCGTGCGCGGATGGCGCATGAGCGCCCTGGGCGGAGGCATCCTCTGGTGGAGGCCGCAGCCGTGGATTTGCGCGCGGGCCGGCTCGACCGACGAGAGTTCCTGCGGTTCGCGACCCTGCTGGGCGTGAGCGTGGCCGCCGCCCGGTCGATCGCTGGCGATCCGGCGCGCGCGCAGGGCGTCGCAACGGCGGCGGCCTCCGAAAACCGGGAGCCTCGGTTCGGCGGCGTGTTGCGCTGCGGCATGCCGATCCAACCCTTGGTCGATCCGGCCCGCTTCGCCTGGATCGAGATGTCGAACCAGGTTCGTCACCAGCTCGAGCATCTGACCATCACCGGACCCGACAATTTGACCAGGCCGATGCTGGCCGCGGGATGGGCGGCGTCCGACGATCTGAAGACCTGGACGTTCCAGCTGCGCGAAGGCGTGCGCTGGGGAAACGGAGACGCCTTCAGCGCGGAGGACGTCGCCTTCAACATGGCGCGGTGGCTCGATCCGGAGACGCGCTCCAGCAATCTCGGGCTGTTCGCGACGATGACCGAAGCCGATCCGAACGCAGCGGATTCGGAGGTTGTGGCCGGGGGCTGGGCGCGTCGCGCGATCGAGGGCGCGCTCGAGGTCGTCGATCCGCTGACGGTGCGCCTGCATCTGGCCTCGCCGGTTCTCGCCATGCCGGAGAACTTCTACAACTATCCGACCGCCATCCTGCATCGCGGTTACGTGGGCGAACCGCTTTGGGAGGCGCTCGGGACCGGGCCCTATCGGTTGGTCGAAAGCGCCCCGGGCGAGTTCGCGCGCCTGACGCGCGTCGCCGAGCAGGCCTATTGGGGCGCGGAGATCCCTCATATCGGCCCGGGCTATGTCGATGAAATCCAATACCGGCACTTCGATCCGGGCGATCCGCGCGTGAAAGAGGCGCTGAACGCGGGCGAGATCGACCTGACCTATGAGATCGACCTCGAGAGCCCGCAAGCGGGGCCGCAGGGGCCGGAGGCGCGCTTGCTGACGATTGACACCGCGCAGGCGCCTTGTCTGCGGATGCGCACGGATCTCGCGCCGTTCGACGATCCGCGGGTGCGCCGGGCGATTCAGCTCTGTTGCGACGCGCGCGCTTATCCGGATGCGTTGTTCGACGGCCGCGGCCGCGTCGGCGAGCATCACCATGT
The DNA here is from genome assembly GCA_039819865.1 of Pseudomonadota bacterium. GTDB lineage: Bacteria > Pseudomonadota > Alphaproteobacteria > Rhodobacterales > Rhodobacteraceae > JBCBRF01. The sequence continues at coordinate 7,525 of JBCBRF010000046.1, forward strand.
CGCGCCGATCCATCCCGAATACTTCCCGCTGCCGCGCCAGCGTCGGCGCGTCGAGGAGGCGCGGGAGCTTTTGGCGGCGGCGGGCTATGACGACGGCCTCGACCTGGTCCTCGATGTCGGCAACACCTCCGGTCCATGGCAGGAGCGCTGTTGTCGCCTTCTGAGCGAGCAGGCCGCCGAGGCCGGGATCCGCATCGAGGTGAACGTGATCTCGGCGGCGGAGTACGAATCCACCTGGCGCTTCCGGCCCTTCGGCTTGACGCAGTGGGTGCACCGGCCGCTCGGGACCATGGCGCTGTCGCTCGGCTACCGCTCAGGCGTGCCGTGGAACGAGACGCGCTACGCCAATCCGGAGTTCGACGCCGCGCTGACGCGGGCGGAGGCGTTGCTCGACCTGGCCGCGAGGCGGGACGCGATGGAGGAGGTCCAGCGCATCCTGCAGCGCGACGCGGTCATGGTGCAGCCTTGCTGGCGGCCGGTCGCTATCCTGGCCTCGCAACGGCTTCGAGGGCTGGCGCCGCATCCGTCGCTCTATCACCAGTTCAACAATGTCTGGTTCGCGGACGCCTGATCGACCGGCGTTGAAAGCGGCGCGCTGTCTGCGTCTCGCCCGTGTCGCGAAGACGTGCGGCGGCGTCTCGGCTTCGCTATGAGGGGAGGCCACGGTCCTGACGTCTCCCGAGCCCATGCCTCCTGATCCGATGCGCCCCGACGCGCTGTTTCCGCTGTTCGCCGAACTCACCGGCCTTCCGGGCGTCGGGCCGAAGAACCTCAAGCTGTTCGAAAAGATCGCCGGGTCGCGGGTGAAGGACCTGCTGATGCACGCCCCGGCGGGTTTGGTCGACCGCAGCCCGCGCGAGACCGTCGTCGGCGCCCCCGAGGGCGCGGTGGTGACCGTCGAGGTCGAGGTCGGCAAGCACCACTCCCAACCCCGCGCCTCGGCCCGGCCCTACAAGATCGAGGTTCAGGATGCGGGCGTCGATTTCCTGCTGGTCTACTTTCGGGGCGACGGGGATTATCTGCGCCGCCTGCTGCCGTCCGGGACCCGCCGCATCGTCAGTGGCAAGATCGAGTTGTACGACGGCGTCTACCAGATGCCGCACCCCGACCACGTCGTTCCGCTCGAGGAGGCGGAAAGCGTGCCGCGGATCGAACCGGTTTATCCGCTGACCGCGGGGCTCTCGCTCCGGATCCTCTCGAAAGTGACCGCGGCGGCGCTCGACACGATCCCGGAGCTGCCGGAATGGCTCGATGCGGCGCTCGTCTCCCGTGAGAAATGGCCGTCCTGGGCGACCGCGATCCGGGCGCTCCATCATCCGCAGGGGCCGCGCGACCTGGAGGGCGGCGCGCCGGTGAGGCGGCGGCTCGCTTATGACGAGTTCCTCTCCCACCAGATCGCGCTCGGGCTCGCCCGGGCGCGGGCGCAGCGCGGCAAGGGAGAGCCGACGGTGGGGGACGGGCGGCTCCGCGCCCGCGTCCTGGCGGCGCTGCCCTACGCGCCGACCGGGGCGCAGAGCCGCGCGCTGTCGGAGATCGAGCGCGACATGGGCTCCGAGCTCCGGATGATGCGGCTGCTGCAGGGCGATGTCGGCTCCGGCAAGACGCTGGTCGCGCTCTTGTCGATGCTGATCGCCATCGAGGCTGGCGGCCAGGCGGCGTTGATGGCGCCCACGGAAATCTTGGCGCGTCAGCACATGGCGGGCCTCGCCGAGCTGGCCGAGAGCGTGGGCGTGACGCTCGAGATCTTGACCGGGCGCGACAAGGGCCGCGCGCGGGAGGACAAGCTCGAGCGGCTCGCGGCGGGCGAGATCGACGTGCTGATCGGCACGCATGCGCTGTTCCAGAAGGATATCGGCTTCCGCGACCTGCGCCTCGCCGTGATCGACGAGCAGCATCGCTTCGGCGTCGCGCAGCGGATGGCGCTGGCGGAGAAGGGGACGGCGGACGTGCTGGTGATGACCGCGACGCCGATCCCCCGCACGCTGGCGCTCGCGCAATACGGCGACATGGATGTGAGCGTCCTCGACGAGAAGCCGCCCGGGCGCCAGCCGATCGAGACGCGCCTGTTCAGCCTCGACCGGCTCGAGGAGATGGTCGCCGCGGTCGGCCGGGCGCTCGAGGGCGGCGCGCGGGCCTATTGGGTGTGCCCGTTGGTCGAGGATTCGGAGGTCTCCGATCTCGCGGCGGCCGAGGCGCGGTATCGGGCGCTCTCTGCGGTGCTCGGGCCGGAGCGGGTTGCGCTGGTGCATGGTCGGATGACGCCCGCGGAGAAGGACGAGGCGATGGCGCGCTTCGTCTCGGGCGCCGCGCAGCTGCTGGTCGCGACCACGGTGATCGAGGTCGGCGTGAACGTGCCCGAGGCGACCGTGATCGTGATCGAGCACGCCGAGCGCTTCGGCCTTGCGCAGCTCCACCAGCTTCGCGGCCGAGTGGGGCGGGGAAGCGCGAAGTCGCATTGTTTTCTGCTCTATCAGGGGCCGCTGACCGAAGCGGGGCGGGCGCGGCTGTCGATCATGCGGGAGAGCGAAGACGGTTTTCGGCTGGCGGAGGAGGATCTGCGGCTTCGCGGGGCGGGCGATCTGCTCGGCGTGAAGCAATCCGGCCTGCCCGCCTTCCGGATCGCGGATGCGGAGACCCAGACCGACCTCATGCAGATCGCGCATGACGACGCGCGCCTGGTCCTGGCGCGCGATCCTGAGTTGTCCTCGGAGCGCGGCCGCGCGCTGCGGATGCTGCTGCACCTGACCGATCGGGACGAGGCGGTGAAGTTCCTCGCGGCGGGGTAAGTTGACGCGGCGTCGCTTGGCGCTCTAGCTTCGCGATCTTTCGTCTCAGGGGATCCTTCCACACGAGCGATTCCGTTGCCCTGGGCGGCTGGCCGTACGTACCGTTGCGCACAGGGGAGAGGCCGGTTTCGCGTCGCACGCGAAATCACTACGCATTCAGATTTTCGGCCGCGCCCTGATCGGGAGAGTGTTTCAGCGCACGGAGGGATGCGGCATGGCGAGTATTGAGGGAACGAATTCTGATGAACTTCTAGTCGGCTCTATCGTCCGGGACGAGATCCGCGGGCGAAACGGCAAGGATGTGATCCTTGCGCTCGACGGCGCGGACGATGTCGACGGCGGCGGCGGCGCGGATGTGATCGACGGCGGCCACGGCAAGGATGCGGTCGCCGCGGGCGCCGGAAACGACACGCTGATCTCGGCGGACGGCAACGACGGTCTCGACGGCGGAACCGGCGACGACGTCTATATTCTCCACGGTACGGCCGACGATCGGGTCACGGTGTCGGACACCGAAGGCGTCGACACGTTCGACCTGTCGCAGGCGCTCGCGGGCGGGGTGATCGATCTGCGTCCGGGCGCTGTCTCGCGCGTAGACAACCGCAAGATCGCGCTGGCGGGCGGCGACGAGATCACGCTGCCGCTCGACCTGGTGCTGGCGCAGGATCTTTCCGGCTCGTTTGGCGACGACATCTCGACCGTGCGGACGCTGGCCCCGAACATCTACGATGGCGTCACGGCGGTCCAGTCGGACACCGAGTTCGCCGTGACTTCGTTCATCGACAAGCCGATCTCGCCGTTCGGTTCATTCGGCGACTTCGTCTACAACACGGACCAGGCGCTCTCCTCGAGCCGTTCGACGTTTATCGATGCGATCAACAGTCTATCGCTCGGCGATGGGAACGACTTCGAAGAATCCCAACTGTCCGCGCTCTTGCAGATTTCGAAGCGCGGCGGCGAAATCGGCTTTCGCGCCGGCTCCTTCAAGGTCGTCGTCCTGTTCACGGACGCGGACTACCACGTAGCGGGCGATTATGACTCCCCGGGCGTCCCGGCGAACGACGGCGACGGCGTGCTTGAGGGCTCGCCCGCAGGAACCGGCGAGGACTACCCCTCGATCAATCAGGTGCGCGCCGGCCTTTTGTCGGCGGGGATCGTGCCGATTTTCGCCGTGACGTCCGGTGTGAACGCCACCTACCAAGACCTTGTGGACCAGCTTGGTTTCGGCGCTGTGGTGCCACTCTCCTCAAACAGTTCGGACATCGTCGAGGCGATTACGTCAGGCCTTTCGCAGATCTCTGAAACGATCATCGAGAACGCCATCGGGACGAAGTTCGCGGACGAGATCCTCGGGAATGGCGCGCGGAACAAGTTGGTCGGCCTTAAGGGCGACGATACGATCGAAGGCAAGGGCGGCGCCGACACGCTCTGCGGCGACAGCGGAGAGGATTCGCTCCTGGGCGGCGCCGGGGCCGACACGATCAAAGGCGGCGACGACCGGGACACGCTCCGCGGCGAGGACGGCGGGGACATGCTTCGCGGCGACAAGGGCGCCGATCTTCTGAACGGCGGTTCCGGATCGGACACCTTGAAGGGCGGAAACGGCGGCGACCGGATCATCGGCGGCGGCGGGCGCGACACGATGCAGGGAGACGCGGGCGATGATGTCTTCGTGTTCGCAAACGGTTCTGGGAAAGACAAGATCCTGGATTTTGACGCCAATGGCGAAAAGCTCGACATGAAGGCGCTCGGGATCAGTTTCGGCGATCTGACGATCACATCCAAGAATGGCGGCGCCGACACGCTGATCGAGTTCGGCGGCGCATCGATCGTGCTCAAGGGCGTCGACGCCGCCGACATTACGGCTGCCGATTTCCTGTTCTGAGACGCAAAAACGAGGGCGCGCGGTCCGTATGGAGGATGCGCGCGCCCAGTCGACAGACGTCTGGCTGATCGGCGGACCAAGAGCCCGGGCGGGGGTGGGGGCCCTTATTCAACCGCGCAGGACGGTTAAGGTATTTGACGCGTTGGGCTGAACGTGTCGCACTCCGCCGGCGCGCCAGACCGGTAGCCGCGGTCGAACCATGCTCGACGTTGGATCGAGTCTCCATGGGTGTACTGCCGTGGATCGACGACTTCCCCGTATCGGCGCATCACGGCGTCGTCGCCGAGTTGAAAGGCGGCGCGAAGCGCCTCATCGAGATCGCCGACCTCCAGAACCCGCGTCCGCATCTCAACCTGCCGCGCCCAAACGCCCGCATAGCAGTCGGCTTGCAGCTCGATCCGAACCGAGAGCGCGTTTCGTGCGGCGCTGTCGAGCGTCGCTTCGATCTCTCGAGAGGCCGCCAGGAGGCCGAGAAGCTCCTGGACATGGTGGCCGACCTCATGAGCGATCACATAGGCCGCGGCGAAGTCCCCGGGCGCGCCAAACGACTTCGCCATGAGATCGAACTCGATCGGATCTAAGTAGATGCTCAAGTCGAGCGGGCAGTACAGCGGACCCTGGTGGTTCGCGATGGTGCCGCACGCCGATGAGGTCGACTCGGAATAGAGCACCAATCGGGGCGGATCGTAACGCCGCGGCGGCGTCGCCAAGGCGCCGCTCTGAAACATCTCCGACCAGACCTCTTCGGTCAGCGCTAGCACCACCGCCACGAACTCGAACGTGGCGTCGACACGTCCATCCGCCTGCTCGAGCTCCGACGGACCGCTGGTCAAGCGCGCGGTCGCCAGGGTGGCGACCGACAGTCCGCCGATCAGAGTGAGATTGAGTAGACCGCTGGCCGCGTTGCGGAACACAAGCCTCTCCCCCGTAGGATCAGAGGTCCTCGAACCGGCGGCGAAACGTCTCGCAGCTGGCGACCTCGCCGCTGTTCCAACCCTTGGCGAACCATCGCCGGCGCTGCTCGGCGGAGCCGTGGGTGAACTGGCGCTCGTCGACGCGGCGCCCGGACATGCGCATCAGGATGTCGTCGCCGACCTGATAGGCCGCGCGCAGCGCTTCTTCCAGATCGCCCTGCTCGAGGATCGCGCGGCGCTCCTGGATCCGGCGCGCCCAGACGCCCGAGAAACAGTCGGCCTGCAGCTCGAGCCGCACGGTGAGCCGATTGCCCTCGATCTGGCCGACGGCCGCGCGGCGGCGGTTCACTGCGATCAGCTGGCCCGTGAGCTTCTGCACATGATGGGCGACCTCATGGGCGATCACATAGGCCTGGGCGAAATCGCCCGGCGCTTTCAGCTGGCGGGCCATCACCTCGTAAAAGGCCGGGTCGATATAGATCTTCTCGTCCGCCGGACAGTAGAACGGCCCCGCGGCGGAACTCGCCGCGCCGCAGGGCGAGGTCGTCCGGCCCTCGAACAGCACCAGCACCGGCGGCTGATAGCGCCCGGTCCGGCCGAGATCGCCCGAGGCGAAGATCTCCGCCCACTCCTCCTCGGTCAGTTTCAGGACCGTGGTCACGAAAGCGAGGGTTTCGTCGTCGCGAGAGGGCTGGCCGGTCGGCGCGGTTTGGGTCGCGACGGGTCCGGGTCCGCCGCTCACGGCGCCGATGATCGGGCGCAGAAAAGACGCGGTCTCCGGGAAGGCGATGCTGACGATGACGAGGACGACGGCGATAAGCCCCAGCCCGCCGCCGCCCCGCGCCGCCGTTCGGCCGAGCGACGGACGGCCCCGCCGGTCTTCGTAATTGCCGCTGCGTCCCAGTCCCCGCCACTTCATCCCACACCCCTTCCCTGAAACCGTCGCCCGAAGACCCGAAAGCCCCGGACCACGCGCTTACCGGTCCCGAGCCGTCCCGCGCCGCCCGCGGCCGCTCGGCCCGCGGCCGCTCAGCTCAGACTGGCGGTGAAGCGCTGAATGCGCTCACAGGCGTCCGTCAGCAGCGCGTCCGAGGTCGCGTAGCTCACCCGGAAATGCGGGCTGAGGCCGAAGGCCGCGCCGAACACCGCCGCGACGCCTTCCTCCTCGAGGAGCGCGGTGCAGAACGCCTCGTCGCTGTCGATCGCCGCGCCGCCCGGAGACGTTTTGCCGAGGCAGCCTTCGATCGAGGGATAGACGTAGAACGCGCCCTCGGGCGTCGGGCATTGGATCCCGGTCGCCTGGTTCAGCATCGAGACCACCAGATCGCGCCGCCGCTCGAAGGCGGTGACGAAGTCCTTCAGGAACTCCTTCGGGCCGAGCAGCGCCTCCATGGCGGCCCACTGGCTGATCGAGCTCGGGTTGGAGGTCGATTGCGACTGCACCTTGCGCATCGCGTTGATCAACAGCTCGGGGCCGCCCGCGAAGCCGATCCGCCAACCGGTCATCGAATAGGCTTTGGAGACGCCGTTGACGGTCAGCGTCCGCTCCCAGAGCTTCGGCTCGACCTGGACCACCGTGCAGAACTCGAAGGGCGCGTAGGCGATATGCTCGTACATGTCGTCCGTCATCACCCAGACATGCGGGTGGCGGAGCAGCACGTCCGTCAGCGCCTTCATCTCCGAGTGCGAATAGCCGGCGCCCGACGGGTTCGAGGGCGAGTTCAGAATCACCCATTTGGTCTTCGGCGTGATCGCGGCGTCGAGCGCGTCCGGCGTCACCTTGAAGCTGGTCCCCATCGAAGTCTCGATGAAGCGCGGCTCCCCGCCGGCGAGCAGCACCATGTCCGGGTAGCTCACCCAATAGGGCGCCGGGATCAGCACCTCGTCGCCCGGGTTCATGGTGGCGACCAGGGCGTTGTAGAGCACCTGCTTGCCGCCCGTGCCGACCGTCACCTGGGCGGTGGTGTAGTCGATGTCGTTCTCACGCTTGAACTTGCGCGCCACCGCGTCCTTCAGCTCCGGCATGCCGTCGACCGCGGTGTATTTGGTCTGGCCGGTCTGGATCGCGGCCCACGCGGCGGTCTTGATGTGGTCCGGCGTGTCGAAGTCCGGCTCCCCGGCGCCGAGGCCAATGACGTCCTTGCCGGCGGCTTTCAGCTCACGCGCCATGTTCGTCACCGCGATGGTCGGGGACGGCTTCACTCGCGCTAAGCTCTCGGACAAAAACGCCATTCTTCGGACTCCTATTGTTCAAAGCTCGCAATAGGACGCCGCGGCGCGTTGAGCAACGTTCTTGCGCCGCGACGCGTGTTTGAGCGCGAACCGAACACGCGCTCGCGCCGCGGGCGACGTCGCGGGGCGCTTTCAATCGCCTCGCGTGCGCTCCCGCAGCCAGCGCGCCGGGCGTCCGTCGATCACGCCGAGACCGAAGGCGATCACCGCGAAGCCGACGAAGGCCTCGAACCCGAGGCGCTCGCCGAGGAAGAGCCAGCCGAGGAGGATCGCGATCGGCGGCACGATCAGCGTCACCAGCATGGTGTTGGCGGCGCCGGTCTCCCGCAGGATGGCGAAGTAGAGCAGATACGCGCCCGCGGTCGCGATCGAGGAGAGCGCGACGACCGCCGCCCAGGTCTCGAGCGACAGGTCTAGATTCGGCGGCCCGTCCACGGCCGCGGCGAGCGGGACCATCATCAGCGCGCTCGTGCTCAGCATGCCGAGCGCGTTCAAGGGCGCGGAGACGCCGCCGAGACGCGCCCGGCCCCAGACGCTGGCGCAGGCGTAGGACAACGCCGCGCCGAGGATCGCAAACTGGCCGAGGCTCCGCGGATCGAGCCCGCCGAGCGCGTCGCGCCCCACGATCAGCGCGACGCCGAGGACGCCGATAAGGGCGCCCAGCGCCTTGCGCGCGCTCAGCCGTTCGTCCGCCAGGAACAGCGCGGCGGTCATCACCCCGAGCAGCGCCGTGGTCGCGTTGAAGATGGCGGCGAGCCCGCTCTCGATCTCGGTCTGACCCCAGACGATCAGCGAGAACGGGATGGCGTTGTTCAGGAGACCCATCGCCGCCCAGCGCGCCCAGAGCCCCGCGCGGCGGAGCGGCGCGCCCGGCGCCAGATCGAGCACGCCCGCGGCCGCCAGCAGCGCCCAGAGCGTGAGCGCCGCCCAGAACACGCGGTGGGCGACCAGGGTGAAGGGCGGCAGCTCTCTGAGGCCGATCTCGACGAGGGAGAAAGACCCGCCCCAGATTGCGCCGAGCAACAGGATCAGGCCCCAGCCTCGCGCCGAGGGCGCCGGAACGGCCGGCAGGCGCGATGGGGCGGTCGAACCGGTCGGGGAAACAGTCGGCGCGGCGTCCGCGCTTTGGGCGCCGTCGGCGGCGGGAAGGAGGATCGCGGTCATGGGAGAGGCCTGGGCTCCGGAGGGCTGGTTCGCCGGAGCTTACGGTTCGGGCCTGTCTCCGCCACCCGGATCCTGCGCCGCGCTCTACCCAGCGGCGCGCCTCACTCCCCGGCGCGCGAGGCCTCGCGGCTCTCCGTCGAGCGCATGTCGAGCATCCGCTCCGGCTCTCGTTTGGCCTGACGGTCGTACAGCACGGTAGCGACCGCCATCGCGAGGTTCAGGCAGTGCCGCGTGGGGATCGCCACGAAGCGGTGGCAATGGCGAAGCGCCGCGCCGCCGATCGAGCCGTCCTCGGGACCGAACACGTAGAGCGCGCGTTCGGGATGCTCGAACAGCGGCAGAGGCTCCGAGTTCCGCCGCACCTCGACCGCGACAGGCGTCAAATCGGGAAGGGCGTCGAACGGGCGGTCGTCGCGACCCCAGCGCACGGAGCGATAGCCGCGCATCCGCTCCTCCCGCGGCAAGCGGCGAAGCTCGCGCAGGCTCTCGGCCATGCGGTCGCCGGTGTAGCGGAGGTCTGCGACGCCATAGGCGGCGCAGGTCCGGACCACGGAGCCCAGGTTTCGGGGATATTTCGGATCGATGAGCAGAACGGCGGCGGTCACGGCGGGTCTCCGGCGAGTGAGCGTCGGGCGTCTAGCGTCGGATCGGCGCGATTTTTCGGCGCCGATCCGTGCGGCTCGGAGACCCCGCTCCAGACGATCCCGCCTCGAAGGCGCCCTCTCAGAGATCCAGGTCCTCAGAGATCCAGGTCGAGATCCGCGTCGCCGTCGGCCCAGGCGAAGGTCAGGTCTTCGCTCTTCCGGGCGCGCTCTGTGGCGTCGATCGGGCCGAGAAGAGCCCGCGCCGAGCGATAGGCGCTGAAGTCGATCTTCGGCGCCGCGCTTTCGGCGCCCGCGGTCGACGGTTCGGTCAGATACTCCTCGATCGAGTCCCTGATCGAAGCGTGGGCGCAGACCGCAATGAAGGCCACGCCGCCAGCGAGCAGGGTGGTCAGGGTCGGCTTCATCGGACTGTCCTTTCGTGGCTGTCGGTTAGGCGCCGCAGCGCTTCACCGTGCGTAAAGCATAGATGGGCCTCGGACATTTTCTTGCTGTGACCAACGTCACCGCGCATCAAACGATCGTCACGCGCCCGCCTTGGGCCCGCCACGCGGCGCTCTCAGCGCCAGCCCCGGCACGAGGATCAGAAAGATCGCGAGATAGCCGGCGGCGAGCGCTCGGCTGGCCCAGAGGGTCAGGGGCTCGGGCGGTTCAGCGGCGAGCGCGCCGAGCGCGATCAACAGGAGCGGCGCCGCCGCGATCGCGAGCCAGGCGCGGTCGGGCAGGCGCCTCCAGTCGAAGAACGCCAGGGTGAGCGGCGCGAGCAGGACGATGTAGAGCGCCGCGACCCCCGCCCGTTTGCCGTCGATCGGGCCGAGATCGCCGGGCGTCGCGCGAAGCACGCCGTAGAACGGCAGCAGCCACCATTCGGGCGTGACCCTCGCCGGCGTCAGAGGATCCGGGGCTTCGGCCGGCGGCGTCGAGACCGCCGCGCGGAGCTCAGCGCAATAGGCCGGCTCCTGCGGACCGCCCGGAAAGGCGACGCCGAAGCGGAATTCGCAATCGACCAGCAGGATGAAGGGGCCGAGCAGGACGGCGAGGATGAGCAGCCGAAGCGGCCAGCCGAGCTTCAAGAACGTCATCGCAGAGCCCCGTCGCAACCCTTCGCCAAAACTCTCTGTGCCGACGGAGTTGGGCGGATTTCAGCGCGGCCGCGCGCCGCGGAGGCCTCGGGTTGCGCCTGGGGCCGTGTCGTCGCGATGCTCATGCTGCTTTGACGCCCTCGCTGGAGCCTGTCGATGACCGCGCCGACCTACGCCGCAGATCCCGTCGCGCCCTCCGGGCGGCGCCGCGTGCTGCTGTTCGGCGCGACCGGCGCGATCGGCCAGGCGACGGCGGGCGCGCTTCTCGGGCGCGGCCATGAGGTGGTCTGTTTCCTTCGGTCGAGCGCGACCGGGCTCTCGGCGCGATTTCCGGGCGCTGAGCTCAGATACGGCGATGCGAGCGACCCGGCGTCGGTCGCCCGCGACGCCTTCCGGGGCGAGCGCTTCGACGCGGTGGTCTCCTGCCTCGCCTCGCGCACTGGAGCGCCCAAGGACGCCTGGGCGATCGATCATCGCGCGCAGCTCGGGATCTTGGCGGCGGCGGAGGCGACCGGCGCGCCGCTGTTCGTGCTCCTGTCCGCGATCTGCGTGCAGAAGCCGCGGCTGGCCTTCCAGCACGCCAAGCGCGCCTTCGAGGAGGCGCTGGCCGCCTCGCGCACACGCCATGCGATCGTGCGGCCGACCGCCTATTTCAAATCGCTTTCCGGTCAGTTGGACCGGCTCAAGGCGGGCAAGCCGTTCCTGCTGTTCGGCGACGGCCGCTCGACGGCGTGCAAACCGATCAGCGACGGGGATCTGGGCGCTTATCTGGCCGACTGCGTCGAGGATGAGCGTCTCTGGGACCGCATCCTGCCCATCGGCGGTCCCGGGCCCGCCATCACGCCGCGGGAGCAGGGCGAGCGGCTGTTCGCGCTGCTCGGACGCGAGCCGCGGTTCCGATCCGTCCCGGTCGCGTTCCTCGACGCGATCATCGGGGCGCTCGATCTGGCGGGGCGGGTGTCGACGACGGCCGCAGAGAAAGCGGAGTTCGCGCGCATCGGGCGCTACTACGCGACCGAGTCGATGCTGGTCTGGGATGCGGAGGCGGGCGCCTACGACGCCGAGGCGACGCCGTCCTATGGCCGAGAGACGCTGTTCGCCTTCTACGAACGGCTGGCGGCGGGCGCGGAGACGGTCGACCTGGGCGCGCACAAGGTCTTCTAAGGCCACGTGATCGGCGCGAAAGCGTTCTCGCTGCGCGCCGAGCGACCGTTGGACGCGCCCGCAGAATCGGCTTGCATAGCCGCGCGGATCCGAGAACACTTTCCACGCTTGGTGCACGCCGACATGAACAGCGGCGGCTTAAAAGGGAACTCGGTGCGACGTACCCATCAGGGCGCAACTCCGAGGCTGTCCCCGCAACTGTAAGCGCGAGGTCGCGCTCCTTCGCCACTGGACTTTTTCCGGGAAGGCGAGCGAACGACCGAGGACCGCGAGCCAGGAGACCTGCCAGGCCTCTGTGTAGCATTTTGGGGCGGTGGACCCCAATGGGAGTGCAGATGGCCAAGCCAGCATCTGGCGAACAGCGTTCGTCGTTCTCAATCACCAACTGGTCCGAGTCTCGATTGCTTGGGTTCAGCGCGGCCGCAAGCGCCGCGCTCTGGGCGATGATCGTCTTCGTGCTCTGACGCCTCGCCCCTGAATCGAGTTCACCGATGGTAGTGTCCTGCGCCGAGCTCGCGCTCGGCTACACGGGTCATGTCGTGGCGCATGGCCTTCGCTTCGCGTTGAGGCCCGGCGAGGTTATGGCGGTCGTCGGCCATAACGGCGCTGGCAAGTCGACGCTGGTGAAGACCATTCTGGGCGTGTGCCCGCCGGCGGCGGGAACCCTCGACTGGTCCGAGCCGCGACCGCGCGAGATCGGCTATCTCGCGCAATTGTCGGAGTTCGATCGCCGTTTTCCGATCCGGGTCCGCGAACTCGCCGCCATGGGCGCATGGCGCGGTCTCGGCTTCTGGAGCGGCGTCGACGCGGCGGTCGAGAAGCGGATCGCCGCGGCGCTCGACGCCGCCGGGGTCGCCGACATCTCCGAACGTCCGCTGCACCAGCTCTCGGGCGGGCAATTGCAGCGCGCTTTGTTCGCCCGGGTCATCGTCCAGGACGCGCCGCTGATCCTGTTGGACGAGCCTTTCGCCGCCGTGGATCAGAGAACGGAGGCGCACTTGCTTGAGCTGATCGGGCGCTGGGCGGGCGAGGGGCGGGCGATTGTGCTTGTCGTCCATGATCTCTCGTCAGTGCTGGCGCGCTGCAGCCACGCCCTCCTGCTTGGCAATGGGAGCAGCCTGTTCGGATCGGTCGAGGAAATCCTGACCGCGGACAATCTGGTCGCGCAGGGCTATTTTTCGCGGAGCCAGGCCGACTGGTTCCTGCGCGCGACCCGGGGCGCGCAGACGGGCGAGGCCGCCGATGTTTGACGCGCTGTTCGGCTGGTTCTCGGAGATGTGGTCCTTCGCCTTCATGCGGCGCGCCTTCGTGGCGACGACGGTTCTCTCCGTCTCCGTCGCGCCCGTGGGCGCTTTCCTCGTGCTCCGGCGCCTGTCGCTGGCGGGCGAAGCCATGGCGCACGCCATCACGCCGGGCGTCGTCATCGCGTTCGTGGGCTACGGCTTGTCGGTGTTCTCGCTGCTGTTCGGCGGCCTCGCCGCCGGCCTCTTAGTCGCGGCGCTCACCAGCCTGCTTTCCCGCGTCACGATCCTACGAAGCGACGCCAGCCTCGCATCCCTCTACCTGATCGCGCTCGCGCTCGGGATTTTCATCCTCTCCGCCGCCGGATCGGCGGTGCCGCTCAAGAGTTTTCTGTTCGGCTCCATTCTCGGCATCGACGATGAGAGCATGATGCTCATCGGCGGGGTGGCGACGGTCACCTTGATCAGCTTCGTCTTCCTGCTCCGCCCTCTGATCGTCAGCACGCTCGACCCGGTCTTCTTCGAGGCGCAGGCCCGCCGGCCGGTTTTGGTCGAGCAGGTGTTCATGCTGCTGGTCGTGCTCAACCTGTTGGCCGCCTTCAAAACGCTCGGCACCCTGATGGCGGTCGGCCTCATGATCCTGCCCGCGACCGCGGCGCGGTACTGGTCCTCGACGATCACCGGGCAGCTGTGCCTCGGGATCCTGTTCGCGCTGATGAGCTGTTGGATCGGCCTGACCCTGTCCTTTCTCGCGCCGGAGACGCCCTCAGGGCCCAGCATCGTGCTGGTCGCCGGCGCGATCTTCCTGTTCAGCGTCGCGGCTTCGCCCCTCGGCCTCCGGGCCGGGCTAGGCGGAGGCGCGCGCCGTTCGCGTCCCACCCAATCTAAAGGAGACAACTGACATGAAGCGGTTTGGATACGCTCTGGCGGCGCTCGCCATCGCCGCCTTGGCGCCCCTGGGCGCTCAGGCGGAGGAGAAGCTGAAGGTCGTCGCCAGCTTCTCGATCCTCGGCGACATGGTCGAGCAGGTCGCCGGCGACATGGCGACGGTGGAGACCATCGTCGGCCCTGACGCCGACGCCCACATCTACGCCCCAAGCGTCGCAGACGCGCGCGCCGTGGCTGAAGCGGACCTGATCTTCGTCAACGGGCTCGGGTTCGAGACCTGGTCGGACACGCTGATCGAGAACGCGGGCGCGACGGCGCCGGTCCTGGTCGCCACCCAGGGGGTCGATCCGCTCCTGGTCGAGGGCGAAGTCGACCCCCACGCCTGGAACGCCCTCACCAACGGCCTGATTTACGTCGCCAACATCGCCGACGGCCTGGCCGCCGCGGATCCGGCCAATGCGGCCGCATACCGCGCCAACGCGGCCGCCTACAGCGCCGATCTAAAGGCGTTGCACGAAGACGCCGTCGCGACCTTCGCGGCGCTGCCTTCGGATCGCCGCACCGTGGTCACCGCCCATGACGCGTTCGGCTATCTGGCGAACGCCTATGGCCTCGAATTCTTGGCGCCGGTCGGGATCGACACCGAAGCCGAGCCGTCCGCCAAAGAACTGGCGGAGCTGATCGCGCAACTGAAGGAGCGCAAGGTCGCCGCTTTGTTCGTCGAGAACATCACGAGCCCTGCGCTGGTGAACCAGATCTCCGAGGAGACCGGTCTGAAGATCAGCTCCGCCAGTTCTTTGGCGGACGGCTCGGCTTCGGTGTCGATCCCGACCGGCGCC
>JBCBRF010000047.1:0-22218 GCA_039819865.1 Pseudomonadota bacterium
CGCCGGGCGGCGCGTCAGTCCACCGACACCATCTTGCCTGGGTTCAGGATGTCGAGCGGATCGAACATCCGCTTCAGATCCGCCATAACCTCCCACCCGGCCCCATGCTCCGCCTCCATGAAGCGCTTCTTGCCGAGCCCGACCCCGTGCTCGCCGGTCACGGTGCCGCACGCCGCCAAGGTCCGCTCCGCGAGCCGGCCGGCGATCTCCGACGCCTCGCGTCGCTCCTCGGCGTCGGTCGGATCGATCAGGATCGTGAGGTGGAAGTTTCCGTCGCCCACATGCCCCACCAGCGGGGCCGGCAGATTGGCCGACGCAAGGTCTTCCTTAGTCTCCCGCACCACCTGCGCCAGCCGCGAGATCGGCACGCAGGCGTCGGTCGCGTAGCCGGTCGCGCCCGGGCGCAGCGCCTTGGCGGCGTAATAGGCGTTATGGCGCGCCGACCAGAGCCGGTTGCGCTCTTCCGCCTTGGTGGCCCAGACGAAATCGCTGCCCCCGCACTCGAGCGCGATCTCCCCGAACCGCGACGCCTGCTCCGCCACGCCCGCCTCGGTGCCGTGGAACTCGATGAACAGATGCGGTTTCTCCGGCAGGTTCATGTTCGCATAGAGGTTCATGCCCTTCATCTGCAGCCCGTCGAGCAGCTCGATCCGCGCCAGCGGCAGGCCGGATTGAATGGCGAGGATCGTCGCGTCGACAGCGCCTTCGATCGTCTCGAACCCGCAGGTCGCCGCCGACACCGCCTCCGGCTGCCCGAACAGGCGCACGGTCAGCTCGGTGATCACGCCGAGCGTGCCTTCCGAGCCGACGAACAACCGCGTGAGATCATAGCCCGCCGAGGATTTGCGCGCCCGCGTCCCCGTTCGGATCACCCGCCCGTCCGCCAGCACGACCTCGAGCGCCAGCACCGTCTCCCGCATGGTGCCGTAGCGCACCGCGTTGGTGCCCGACGCCCGCGTCGCCGCCATCCCGCCGAGCGTCGCGTCCGCGCCCGGATCGACCGTGAACATCAGCCCGGTCCCACGAAGCGCGTCGTTCAGCTGCTTGCGCGTCACCCCCGGCTGGGCCACCGCGTCGAGATCCTGATCATGGATCGCCAGCACGCGGTTCATCTCCGACAGATCGAGGCTGATCCCGCCCCGGGTCGGGATCACCTGCCCCTCCAGCGAGGTGCCCACCCCGAACGGCACCACCGGACAGCGATGCGCCGTGCAGATCGCCAGGATATCCGAGACGTCCTTGGTGCTTTGCGGATAGGCGACCGCCTCGGGAAGCGCGGGCGCGTGATGCGCCTCGTCATGCCCATGCGCTTCGAGCGCCGCAGCGGCGGACTTCAGCCTGTCGCCAAGCCGTTGACTGAGCGCCTCGAGTGCCGAGGCGTGCGGCGCGTCCAACATGACAGTCTCCCGTGTTTCGCCCATTGGTAGCGCGCCTGGGGCGGGTGCGAAAGCGCGTCGCGCGCTGCGCCGGCGGCGCGCACTCGACACCGGCCGCCGCGGGGCGCAGGGTGTCGAGACCCGCCGCGCGCGCCTCAAGCCTGGATCCTCCGCCATGGCCGACCGCCCCTCCGATCCGCCCGCCGACCGCGCCTCGCCGCCCGGACCGACGCCGAACCCGTTGGCCGAGCGGCCCTTCCCGAATGCGCCGCTGCGATCGTCTGAGCGGACGGTTCCGCCGGAATGGATCGACTATAACGGTCACATGAACATCGGCTATTACGGCCTCGCCTTCGACCGCGCGCTCGACGACGTCTATGACGACTGGCTCGACATGGGCGCGGCCTATGTGGCGCGCGAGGGCATGGGGCCGTTCGCCCTGCAGGAGCAAATCCATTTCCTGCAGGAGATTCGGCAAGGTCAGCGCTTTCACACCGAGGTTCTGCTCCTCGACTGCGATCACAAGCGGATGCACTTCATCTCCTCGATGATCGCCTCGCCGCCCGAGGGCGAGGCGGGGGAGCCCTTTCTCGCCGCGACGGCCGAGCAGCTCTCGATGAACGTCTCGCACGAGACGCGGCGCTCGGCCCCGTACCCCGAGCGCGCCCAGGTCCGGCTCGAGGCGTTGATGGCGGCGCATCGCGGTCTGCCCCGGCCGCCCCAGGTCGGCGCGCCCCTCGGCATTCGGCGGCGCTGAGTCCGCGAGACGCACGCGAAGGGAGGCGCGCGGGGTGGCGATCGGAGACCAGACCGAGGATGCGGGACCGGGCTCCGCCCCGGGCTCGGCGAAGCCGGCGGCGCGCGCCGAGCTGAAGCGTCGACTGCGTCTGCTCGCCGAGCGCCGCTTCCGCGTCCTGCGGTTCCAGCTCGATCGGCTCTGGGGGCGCCTGGCCGCCTTCGACCAGCCGAAGCTTTGGCTGCTCTCGCTCGGAGTGGGCGTCGCCTCCGGCTATGCCGCCGTCGGCTTCGTCCTCGGGCTCGAAGTTCTGCACGGTCTGATTTTCGACGGCGCCGAAGGCACGCTCGCCGCCGCCGCCGCGGCGTCCCCGCTCTGGGTGGTGATGATGGCCCCGGCCTTCGGCGGTCTGCTGGTCGGTCTCTGCCTCCACTACGCCTGCAAGGACGCCGCGCCGCTCGGCGTCGCCGACGTGATCGAGGCGCGCGCGCTCGGCCACGCCAAGATCGATCCGAAAGCGGGCGCCGTCTCGACTCTGAGCGCGCTCGTCTCGCTCGGCTGCGGCGCGAGCGCCGGTCGGGAAGGGCCTGTGGTGGTCGCCGGCGCGGCGATCTCGAGCTTCGTCTCCGACCGCCTGGGGCTCCGCGCGCTCGATGCGCGCACCATGCTCGGCTGCGCGGTGGCGGCGGCCGTGTCCGCGAGCTTCAACGCTCCGATCGCCGGCGCCCTGTTCGCTCTGGAGGTGGTGCTGGGCCATTACGCGGTGCGGGCGTTTGCGCCGATCACCATCGCGAGCGTCGCCGGCGCGGTGATATCGCGCTCGCATCTCGGGGCCGAACCCGCTTTCGAGCTGCCGGTGGCGCAGTTCGGCTCCTACACCCAGTTCCCCGCCTTCGCGCTGCTCGGCGTCGTGGCGGCGATCGCTTCGGCGTTGATGATGTGGTCGGTGTTCTTCGCGCGCGACCTGATCGACGCCTGGCGCGGCCGGCTCGGCCTGCCGCTCTGGTCCCAGCCCGCGATCGCCGGCCTCGCGCTGGGCGCGATCGCCGCGGTCTTTCCCGAGGTCCTCGCGGTCGGCTACCAGACCACCTCGGCCGCGCTGGCCGGCGCGCTCGGCTTCTGGAGCTGCGTCGCGATCGCGATCGCCAAGACCACCGCCGTCGCGATCACCCTCGGCGGACGCTTCGCGGGCGGCGTGTTCTCGCCGGCGCTGATGCTGGGCGCGCTGACCGGCTCGGCTTTCGGCGCCATTGCGATCGACGTCTTCCCCTCGGTTTCGGGCACCCATGCGCTCTACGCGCTCGCCGGCATGGGCGCCTGCGCCGGCGCTGTTCTGGGCGCGCCGATCTCGACCACCCTGATCGTGTTCGAGCTCACCCGAGATTACGGCACCGCGATCGCGGTGATGGTCTCGACCTCGGTGGCGACTGTCATGACCCAGCAGCTGATGCAGAAGAGCTTCTTCCACTGGCAGCTGAGCCGAAAGAACATCGATCTGTCGGCCGGGCCCCAGACCTTTTTGCTGCCGATGATTCTGACCCGAGACCTGATGCGCCCGCGCGGGGCGGAGAACAGCGCCTCCGACACCGCCGCCTGGGATCTGGTCGAGCAAGGAGTGTCGCTCCGGCCGAGCGACGATCTGGCCCAGGCCTTCCCGATGTTCGATGGCGGCCGGATGACCTTCCTGCCCGTGGTCGAGTCCAAGACCGAGGGCCAGGGCCGAACGCTGGTCGGCGCGCTGTACTACGTCGACGCGCTCCGCGCCTACAACCGCGCCCTCGTCGCGGTCCATGCGGAGGAGCATAGCTAAGCGGACAAGGATGGCCGCGAGCGATGATGCGCTCGCCGACGTCCGAACGCGCGATGGCCGGTCTTCCCTTGGAACAGCCGGCCGACGAGGGCGGTTCGCCCGACGAGTTGGTCGAAGAGGGCGGTTCGCCCGACGAGTTGGTCGAGGCGCTCGACGCCGATCCGGCGCTGGCCGACGCCCGCCATCGCCTGACGCCAGGACCGCGGCGAAACTCTGCGATCGCTCTGAACGGCGCCGAAAACCCTGAGGCCCGGATCGCGCGGCGCGCCAGATTTCGCGTTTAGATCCTGGCCGGAACAGGCGCGACGGAGCTCGGATCACCCATCGCTGGAAGAGTCGGGCGGCGGGCTTCGACGTTCCTTCCTCGCCGTCTGGTCGCGCTTCGGGTGAAGCTCCGCGAGCCTCAGCGCCGCCGCGAGCAGCAGGATCGACACCGGCAGCAGCAGCAACCGTCCGATCGTCTCCAAGGATAGGTCCGTGGCCTCGGTGTGAAAGGTCTCGAGCGCCACGCGCAGGAACAGCACGAACAGGATGACGATGATGACTTCCGCCACCGTCTGTTTGAGCTCCCCGATCCGGTCGACATGCAGCCAGTCCGGCAGCCCGAGATCGCTCGGCAAGCTCGAAGGCCGGACGAACAGACCATAAAGCCCGTAGCCGAAATAGATCAGCACCACGGCGATCAGGAAGCGGTCGAGCGCGCCGATCAGATGGACCACCGTCGTCTCGTCCCGCGGAAGCTCCCCGATCGCGGCGGGCGGCGCGAAAGCGATCGTGGCGAAGGCGCTGTAGGTCTTCGACAGGCCGAGCCCGAACATCAAGAGCGCGCCGAACCACGACGCCCCGATCGCAGTCAGCGTCGACAGCCGCGTCAGCGCGAAAACCAGCTTTTCGATCCGCTCAAGCATGTCGTCCCGGCTCTCGTCGCGTCATTGAGGCGATCGGCTTGCAGGCGGCGCGCTCAGAGGGCCCGCCTGCGGGCCGTCTCGCCGAATTGCGCGGCCGGTGTCGACTGTCCAATGGTCGCGGCCGCCGCCCGACGGCGCGCTCAGAGCGGCGCGCAGGCTGCGCGGAGCCAGGCCCGGGCGTCCTCATCCGGCAAGAGCGGCCCGATCTCCGCGAGGACGCGCGCGTGATAGGCGTCGAGCCAGGCGATCTCTTCGGCGTCGAGGAGCGCGATCGCCATCAGCCGCCGGTCGATCGGCGCGAGCGTCAGCGTCTCGAAGGACAGCATCGGCGTCGCGCCCGCCGCGGCCTCGGGCGCCGCTTCGGGCTCTCGCACCGCGACCAGGTTCTCGATCCGGATCCCATAGGCGCCCTCGACATAGCAGCCGGGCTCGTTCGAGAGGATCATCCCCGGCTCGAGCGCCGCCGCGCCCCGGCGCGAGATCGAGGCCGGCCCCTCATGCACCGACAGATAGGCCCCGACCCCGTGCCCGGTGCCATGCGCGTAGTCGAGCCCCGCCCGCCAGAGCGCCGCGCGCGCGAAGGCGTCGATGTCGCGCCCCGCGGTCTTCGTCGGGAACCAAAGCCGCGAGATCGCGATCATGCCCTTCAGCACCCGCGTGAAGGCCGCCTTGGCCTCAGGCTCCGGCGTCCCGATCGCCACCGTCCGCGTCACATCGGTGGTGCCGTCCTGATACTGCCCGCCGCTGTCGAGCAAGAGCAGCCCGTCGCCGGCGATGGTCAGGCTGCTCTCCGGCGTCACCCGGTAATGCGGCATCGCCGCGTGCGGATTGAAGCCGACGATCGCCGGAAAGCTCAGATCGAGCAGCGGCTCGCCGAGGCGCTGGCCGGTCTGCCGGCGAAACCGGGAGAGCGCGTCCGACACCGACAGCTCGCTGAGCGCGCCCGAGGGCGCCGTCGCGTCGATCCAGGCGAGCGTGGAGACCAGCGCCGCGCCGTCGCGCCGCTGAGCGTCCCGCGCGCCCTTCAGCTCGGCGGCCGTCTTCCGCGCTTTCGGCCCGAGCGTGAGGTCGCTCCGCCAGACGGTCTTCGCCCCCGCCGCCGACAGCGCCGACCCGATCGCCGCCGGCGCGAAACTCTTGTCGACCGCGACGCGCCGCCCCTCGAACCCGCCGAGCGCCGGCTCGAACGCCTCCCAGGGCTCGAACCGGACCGCCTCGCCGAGCGCCGGAGCGACCTGCTCCCACTGCGCCGGGTTTCCGAACACCCGCATCGACCCGTCGGGCGCGACCAGCGCATAGGCGAGCGTGATGGGGATATGCGTGAGATCCCCGCCCCGGGTGTTCAGCGCCCAGGCGATCCCGTCGGGCAGGGTGAGCACGGCCGCGTCCAGCTTCTCCTCGACCAGCGTCTCGCCCAGACGCGCCCGCTTCTCCGCCGAACTCAGCCCCGCGAGCGCGTCCGGATAGAGCGCCGCGGGCGCCGACGGCGGTCCCGGGCGGTCGGTCCACGCCGCGTCGACCGGATTGGGGGCGAGCGCCCGCAGCGCCGCCTCCGCCTTCTCCACCGACCCCGCCAACCGCTCGACCTCCGCCGCGGTGTGGAGCCACGGATCGTAGCCGATCGTCTGGCCCGCCGAGAGCGTCTCGGACAGCCAGTCGGCGAGGCTCTTGTCCGCGATCGGGACGACCTCGACCCCCTCGACCGCCTGGGCCCGCGCCTGGAGGACGTAGCGCCCGTCGACGAACAGGGCCGCCTGGTCCGGCAGCACGACCGCCACGCCGGCGGAGCCGTCGAACCCGGTGACAAAGGCGAGTCGCGCGTCGCAAGCGGGCACATACTCCCCCTGATGGCGGTCGGCGCGGGGGATCAGAAAGCCGTCGACGCCGAGACGGTCGAGTTCGGCGCGAAGAGGCGAAAGCATGCTCATGGCCGAGACCTTGGCGAGGGGCGAGCGGCGAGGCAAGCGCCGCGAGCGGCCCCCCTGACCTTCTCCCCCGGCCCCGGCCGACCCGCAGAACGGGTCCCTCCCGCCGCAAACCGTGTGCGGGCGGAGGCTGCTTCAACAGGGAGAGCTG
The DNA here is from genome assembly GCA_039819865.1 of Pseudomonadota bacterium. Lineage (GTDB taxonomy): Bacteria > Pseudomonadota > Alphaproteobacteria > Rhodobacterales > Rhodobacteraceae > JBCBRF01. Next base: position 6,907 of record JBCBRF010000047.1, read on the forward strand.
ACACTAGCTCTCGAGAACGCCGAGTCCCCAGGTGACCCGAAGGCGTAGTTTTCCAAACGCGACAAAGGTCAGCTTCGAGCCCAATCTCACCCATGCTGCGGAGGGGACGAACGACTGCTTCGGCTTTTTCATCCTATGGAGTGGCTTCGCCATTCTAGCATGACGACATCACGCCAACGGCTTTTCAGCGGGCCATACTCCATTTTTCCCAACTTCCTTCTGGTACCGACGGGCTCGAACCCCAAAGCAGCATGCAATGCAAGGCTGACTTCGTTTTCCGGAAATATCTGGGCAACCAGCGTCCAGTATCCGGCGCTCTCGGACGCCAACACTAAATCCCCCAGCAGACGGCGGCCGAGTCCACGTCCTTGCCGCGTCGCGGAGACATAGATCGAGACCTCGCCCACACCTTGGTAGACTGGGCGGGGCGAGGTTGGGCTGACACCAGCCCAAGCGGCGACGGCGCCACCATCTTCCGCAATCAGCGCAAGCCCGCGCCCGGTCAAAAAGCTCGCACTAAAGCTGCTCCAGTCATGCGGCGTGTCCCGGAAGGTGGCGTGGCCTGTCGCCAAGCCTTCGCTGTCGATCTCGGCTATTGCAACGGCGTCTAACGGATCCGGTCTTCGGGTCGTGATGTCCGTCAGGGCCATAGGGCCACTACTGCCAGAAGAATGGACATGCCGACCAAGGCCTGCACCAAGGCACCGCCCGCCAGGATGCCGATAACGCGCCCTTCGTGTTTTTCATCTGCGAAGGCGTTCCACCGAACCAACCAATAATAGCTGTCGTTGGGCAAGATTGCGACGAAAGACCCAAGGCAGATCGCGAAGACGGCGGCGATCTCGCTGACGCCGCTGGCCAACACAATCGGGGCCGCGACAGGCGCGATGGCGGCGAAGGTCGCCATGGACGATCCCTGCGCCAGCTTGAACAGCACCGTCAAAGCAAACAGCGAGATCAGGGTGAGCAGCTCATCGCTCTGCAGCACCAGACTGTCCAGCGCCAACATTCCCGTCAGCACCGCCCCGAAGGCGCTTGCCGCGCCGATGACCAGGAGAAGCGAGCCGGTTCGTCGAACCGCACTGTCCAGACAGGCGCGCCGCTCGTCCGGTGCAGTTTGCAACAAGGCGAGGATCGCGGCGGTGATCAGGGCGCCCTTGGGTAGCAAGAGAAAGTCCAAAGCGACCATGCCGGTCGTGCCAACAACACCGCCCGCGACCAACAGAGCGGCCATCACCAGAAAGGGCGCAAAGGCGCGCAGCAAGCGTCCATTGTCTGGTGCGCTTTCCAACTCGGATTGCGCTCCGTCGCCATTGTTTGTGACGCGTCCCCACATCACGCCAGCCACCCAGACCGGCAATGTTAAGAGCACGCCGCACAACAGCAGGATGGCGGGTTCAATCCCATCAGCACCTGTCACACCAAGCCCCGCCGCGACGATCAAGGGGCCAGCGGGATAAAGAAGCTTGAACCCTGTATAAGCCCCGAATGCCGTATCCATCTTGTAGCGCCCTGCCGCTGGAGAAAGTGCGGCATAGGCAGTATCGGGACAGATCATACCTGCGCCCGCAATCGGCGAGGCCAGCGCGACCGTTCGGCCTGCCGCGTTGGACGCAATGTTCTGCCTCGACAGCGCCGCAGCCAAGGTAAACGACGGCAGGAGGATCAAGGCGAACTCGCCTAAGGCGCGTCCAAAACCCGTATTGAACTCCTTGACAACCTCGTCCGCGCCCATACCGCCGGACAATCCCAGCACCAATGAAAGAAGCACCATCCAGATGACGAGCGGCAAATCCGGCACGTATCCTTTCAAACCTGAGGACGTGAGCGGGGCTAAGGAAGCGTCTGCCATGGCGGGTCCGATCTGTTGTCTGAGTTCGGCTCATGTTAAGTGTGGATTCGCAGTTGCATAAATGAGAAAACATGAGAGCTAGCATGCGCCAGACTCATGCAATGCCTCCGCTTCGTTCCCTTCAGGTCTTCGAGGCGGCCGCCCGGTGCGGCAGCTTCACGGCCGCCGGAGAAGAGCTAGGAATTACCCAAAGCGGCGTGTCGCGTCAGGTCTCGGATTTAGAGGCGACGCTAGGAATTGCGCTGTTTCTACGGAAGGGTGCACGTCTGAACGTGACCCCGGCGGGCGAACGCCTAGCGGGCCAACTCACGCGCGCCTTTGCCGACACGTGGTCCGCCGTAGCAGACGCGAAAAAATCCGATCAGGTCATCACACTCTCGATGCTGCCATCGGTCGCTGCACGCTGGTTTGCACCGCGCTTGGGAGATTTCATGGCAGCGCATCCGGGCATCGACCTGCGAATTACGGCCTCTCGGCATCTCGTGGACTTCGCCTCGGAAGGCGTTGACGCGGCCATCCGCTATAGCCCCGCGCCCTCACGCAATGTGGACGCGCTCCAGCTCAGCACAGAAACCGTGACGCCTGTATGCTCCGCGGCATATGCTGAAGATCACGCGTTGCATGTGCCAGCCGACTTGTATGGCGCTACGCTTCTCTGCGGGGATATTCCGGAGGACTGGCCCACATGGTTCGATGCCGCCGGATGTCAGCAGCCTCCGCCGTCCGGACCCCGCCTCGGGGATGATGGCGCCATCTTGCAGGCGGCGGTGGAGGGTCAAGGGGTTGCCCTGGGACGATCGCTGCTTGTCGCCGATGACATCGCCACGGGACGGCTCGTTGCCCCTTTCTCTGTCTCGTTAGATGCCAGCCACGCGTATTGGTTTGTTCATCCCAAAGGCATGGCGTCCACACATGCGGTCGAGACGGTAGAGACCTGGCTTGTCAGTCAGTTCGAAGCATAAAGCTCGAAAGCGGCCGTTTGTTTCTTGCGAGCGAATTCACACTTTGTCCCGAATTGCAGACGTCGGGCCGTTCCAAAACAATGTCCCTTTTTGGCCCGTTGCAGTCAAAGTAAGTCGCGCCGGCAATGTCGACTTCGGAAGTAAGAGCGGACGCCTCTGAAAGTCTGACAAAACGGGCCCGTCAGTCGAACAGGTCCTCGATCTCGTCGAACAGCTCGTCGATCTGATCCGCGGCCCAGCGGCCCCAGTGGAAGGATCGCTTTTTCTTCCGCGGTTTGGGCGCCGGCCGGGCGGGTTGCGGTCGGGGCGCCGCCCGCGCCTTGGGCCGGTCGGGTTTCGCCGGCGGCGCCGTCTTGAGCGCCTTCATCACGTGAAGCGGCGCGCCGCAGGCCCGGCAGGCGAGCCCGCGCCGGCCGCGATCCTGCGCCAGCGTCCTGAGGCAAAGCGCGTCGCGCGTCCCGCAATAGCAGCAGGTCGCGATCTTGGTCGCAGCGTCGGATTTTCCCATCGGCGGCCCGCGGCTCTTAGAACGGCACGTCGTCTTCGGCCGCCAGATAGCGCGCCACAACGCGTTTGGTCCCGGCCTTTTCGAACGCGACCGAGAGCTTGTCGCCCTCCATCTGTTCGATCACGCCGTAGCCGAACTTCTGATGGAACACCCGCTGCCCGAGCGTGAACGCCGTGCTCGCGCCCGCATCGATCGCCAGCGTCTTCGCCTCCGCCGGCGCCCGCGTCCCGCGCCGCCCGGCGTTCTTCTGCAGCCGCGACCAGCCCGGCGAGGCGTAGCTCGACGCCTCCCGCGCCCGCGCCTCGAGCGCCGAGCCCCGCATCACGCCCGGAATGTCGTCGACCGAGCCCGCCGCCGCGCCATAGGCCCCGCCATAGAGCCCGGGCGGCGTCAGCACCTCGACATGCGCGCCCGGCAGTTCGTCGATGAACCGCGACGGCAGCCCCGACTGCCATTGGTTATAGACCCGCCGATTGGCCGCGAACGAGATCGTCAGCCGCTCCCGCGCCCGCGTCACGCCGACATAGGCGAGCCGGCGCTCCTCCTCGAGCCCCTTCGCCCCGCTCTCGTCCATCGCCCGCTGCGACGGGAACAGCCCGTCCTCCCAGCCCGGCAGGAACACCACCGGAAACTCGAGCCCTTTGGCGGCGTGCAAGGTCATGATCGTGACCTTCTCGCCCTCCTCCTCCGCGCCCGCATCCATCACCAGCGCGATATGCTCGAGAAAGCCCGTCATATTCTCGAACTGGGAGAGCTGGGCCATCAGCTCCTTGAGGTTTTCGAGCCGGGTCGGCGCATCCGGGTTCTTGTCGGTCCGCCACATCTCCGTGTAGCCGGATTCGTCGAGGATCCGCTGCGCCGCTTCGACATGGTCCTCGGGTTTGATGTCGGAGGCGAAGTCGAACGCCATCGGCGCGGGCGCGTTCGCCGGATCGAGCCAGCGCCGCCAGCGCGCGAAGCCGTCGACCAGCTCCTTCAGCGCCGTCCGCGCCCGGGCCGACAGCGCGCCGGTCTCGACCATGCGCCGCGACGCCTCCATCAGCGACACGCCCTCCTCCCGCGCCGCCCGCTGCAGCGTCTGGATCGCCTTGTCGCCGAGCCCGCGCTTCGGGACGTTCACGATCCGCTCGAAGGCCAGATCGTCCTCGGGCTGCACCGCGGCGCGGAAATAGGCGAGCGCGTCCCGGATCTCCTGGCGCTCATAGAAGCGCGGGCCGCCGATCACCTGATAGGGCAGGCCGATCGTCAGGAACCGGTCCTCGAAAGCGCGCATCTGGTGCGAGGCCCGGACCAGAAGCGCCATCTGGTTGAGGCCCCGCGGCGCGTCGCCCCGGGTCCCCACCTGCATCGCCTCGATCTCCTCGCCGATCCAGCGCGCCTCCTCCTCGCCGTCCCAATGCCCGATCAGCCGGACCTTCTCGCCCTCGGCCGCCTCGGTCCAGAGAGTCTTGCCGAGCCGCTCTTTGTTGCCTTCGATCACGCCGGAGGCGGCGGCGAGGATATGCGGCGTCGAGCGGTAGTTCTGCTCGAGGCGCACCACCTTTGCGCCCGGAAAATCCTTTTCGAAGCGCAGGATGTTGCCGACCTCCGCGCCGCGCCAGCCATAGATCGACTGGTCGTCGTCGCCGACAACGCAGATGTTCGAGCCGCCCCGGCCGTCATTGTTCCGCGCCAGCAGCCGCAGCCACATATACTGCGCCACGTTGGTGTCCTGATACTCGTCGACCAGGATGTAGCGGAACCAGCGCTGATACTTCTCGAGCACGTCCTCATGCGTCTTGAAGATCGTCAGGCAGTGCAGCAGCAGATCGCCGAAATCGCAGGCGTTCAGCACTCTCAGCCGCTCCTGATACGCCGCATAGAGCGCGCCGCCCTGGCCGCCGGCGAAGCCGTCGCCCTCATGCTCCGGCAAAAGCTCGGGCGTCCAGCCGCGGTTCTTCCAATGGTCGATGAAGCCCGCGAGCAGCCGCGGCGGCCAGCGTTTCTCGTCGATGTTCCGCGCCAGGATCAGCTGTTTCAGGAGTCGGAGCTGATCGTCGGTGTCGAGGATCGTGAAGTTCGACTGGAGGCCGACCAGCTCCGCATGGCGCCGGAGCAGTTTGGCGGAGATCGAGTGGAAGGTGCCGAGCCAGGGCATGCCCTCGACCGCGTCGCCGATCAGCCGGCCGACCCGCTCCCGCATCTCGCGCGCGGCTTTGTTGGTGAAGGTGACGGCCAGGATTTCGTTCGGCCGGCACTTCCGCAGCATCAGCAGGTGACCGAGCCGCGTGGTCAGCGCCTTGGTCTTGCCCGTGCCGGCGCCCGCGAGCACCAGCACGGGGCCGTCGGTCGCCTCGACCGCGGCGCGCTGCGCGGGGTTCAGCGCGTCGAGATAGGGCGCCCGCGCCGGCCCCTGCGCCGCGGCGCGGGCCGAGAGCGGCAGGTCCGCCGCGCCGTCTTCCGGAAGGGATGGATCAAGGTTTTGAGCAGCCATGCGTGTCATACCCCATCCCTAGCGTGAGCCGTTGCGATTCGCCAGCGCGCGCGGCTCAGGCGATTGGTTTTTGTTCAGGATTTGTTTGTCCGCCGCCCGATGTCCAGAGCCGCGCGTCCCGAGAGGGGGCCGCGCGCGCTGGGACGGGACCGCGGCGGTCGGGGGATCGACCCCCGCCCGCCGCGGCGATCGCGCCCGCGATCGCGGCGCGTCGCCCCGACGCCGCGCGGATAGGGGAGCGTCGCGGGCTCTCGGACTCGCCTCCGAGAGGACCCTCTCGACGCCCCCGCCTGTCTCGCGCCGACCTGCGGCCGCGCCCGCGGCTCGGTCAAGGACGCGACCCGGCCGGGCCGGGCCGCGCCGCGCGAGCGCGGTCTGCGATCCTTGACCGCCCCCGGGGTCCCGACCGCGAGCCGTCCGCGCGACAGGCGGCGCCGCCGAGAGGGTCCGGGGCCCAGGGTCGCGGTCGCAGGGGTGGTTGCGGGTGGGGGCGGTCGCAGGGGCGCGCAGGGGGGCGGTTGCGCAGGCTCGCGGTTGCAGGGGCCGTTTGGAAGGGCGCGTTTGGAAGGGCGCGGTTCGAGGCGCGCGGTTCGAGGCGCGCGGTTCGAGGCGCGCTGTTCGGGGTGGGGGAGGGTTGGGGCGCGGGACTGGTGCACGGGACTGGTGCACGGGACTTGGGCACGGGACTGGGAGACGAGACTGGTGCACGGGACTGGGGCTGAGCGCCCCCGCGATCCCGGAACGCTCAGGCCAGCGCCGCCTCGAGCGCCGCCCCGACCGACAACAGCGCCGCCTCGCCCCGCGGCCGACCGACCGCCTGGATCCCGAACGGCGCGCCGCCTGGAAAGCGCCCGGCGGGCAGCGCCAGCGCGGGCACGGACTGCAGGCTCCAGACGAACACGATGCGGAGCCAGTCGATGTAATTCTCGAAGCCCCGCCCGTCGCAGCGCTCCGGATAGCGCATCTCCGCCGCAAAGGGCGGGACGCAGGCCGCGGGGCAGAGGATCGCGTCGACCTCCGCGAGCCGCGCCAGCGTGGTCTGGAGCAGCCGAACCCGCGTCCGCCGCGCCGCCGCGATCTCCTCGGCGCCGAGCTTCAGGCCGGCTTCGATGTTCCACACCACCTCGGGCTTCAGCCGGTCGCGATGGCGCTCGAGGAGCGGCGCCATGTTGGTCGCGAAGCCGATCGCCCGGAGCGTCTGGAACGCCGCGCCCGCGCCCGCATAGTCGAGCGGTCGGTCGTCGATCTCGACCCCCGCCGCGGCGAGCCGGGCGACGGCCGCGTCGAACGCCGCGCGCACCGCCGGATCGAGCGGCGTGATCCCGGCGTCCGGGGTGACGGCGACGCGCAGGCGCGCCTTCGGGCGAAGCGCGGCTTCGGCGAACAGGCCGGGCGGCGTGTCGAAGCCGAGCGGATCCGCCTCCGCCGCCCCCGCCATGGCGTCGAGCAGGAGCCCCAGATCGCCGACGTCGCGCGCCATCGGCCCCTCGACGGACAGATCGTCGAACGGGTTCGCCCGCGGCGCGGCGCCGACCCGCCCGGGCGTCGGGCGGAGGCCCACGACCCCGCAGAAGCTCGCGGGCGTGCGCAGCGACCCCCCGAGATCCGATCCGGTGGCGAGCCAGGCCATCCCGCCCGCGAGCGCCGCCGCGGAGCCGCCGGAGGAGCCCGCGACCGAGAGGGCGGGGTCATGGGGATTGCGGGTGATCCCGAACACCTCGTTGAACGTGCTGGCCCCGGCCCCGAACTCGGGCGTGTTGGATTTTGCGAACACCACCCCGCCGCGGGTCTCGATCCGGTCCACCAGCGCGTCTGAGCGCTCGGGGACGTGGTCGGCGAAGATCGGCGAGCCGTAGGTGGTGCGCACGCCCGCCACGTCCGTCAGATCCTTGACGGCGATCGGCAGGCCGCGGAGCGGCCCGCGCTCCGAGGCGGGCGCCGCCATCAGCGCCCGGGCGCGGTCCCGGGCCCGGTCGAAACAGAGGGTCGGCAGCGCGTTGACCGCCCCGTCCCGCGCCGCGACCCGCGCCTCCGCGGCGTCGAGCAGATCGAGCGGCGTCAGCCGATTGGCGACGAGTTCGGCGAGGACGGCGCGGGCGGGACGGTCGAGCAGGGTTGGATCGGTCATGGTTCGAGGCTAGGCCGCCGGAGGGCGGGACGCCACGCCGTCGCGCGCGTCGCGACGCCGCTCCGGCTGCCGCCAGGCCCGTCCTGGCGATCCAGCCCGCCTTCTTCCCTCGCCTGAGCCCCACCAGGGCGCCCTCCACCTCGGCGCTCCCACTGTGCGCCCCCAACTGGGCGCCGCGCGGCCGGGCGTTATGCGGTGGGGCGCCGCCTGGCGGGCAGGGGGTGGAGGGGGGGGAGCCCAGGCGCGTCCGGGGCGCGTCCCGGGCGCGTCCTGGCTCGCGTCCTGGCTCGCGTCCTGGCTCGCGTCCTGGCGCGCGCCCTGCGCGCTCCTGGGCGTCACGCCGGACGGGGGTGGGCTGGCGCGTCCACCGCCGTCGCCGCCCGCCCGCCCGCCGCGCCGCCGGACGGAGCGCGCGGCCGCCTCCGCTCACGGATGGAGCCCGGTCGCACGGGTCGAGACCCGGAGATCGAGCGGGTCGCGGCCCCGGTCGATCCGCAGCCGCGTGATCAGCGCGCCGGTTCGCGCGGCGGGCTCATTGACGCATGGTCCCGGGCCGAGAAAGCGCTCGGCGTCCATCGCCGCGGCGATCCGCGTGCGGATCTGCGGCCGCCCGCCGGCCCCGCGCGCGATCCGGCCCCGCGCGCGATCCGGCCGCGGGCGCGATCCGGCCGCGGGCGAGATCCGCAATCTCCGCCACTCGGCGGCCGCGATGGAGCGGGCCGCGATCCTCGTCCGCGAGCGCTGACGGCGAGAGGACCGAGCCTTCCCGGGACCGCGTCGGATCCGGTTGGGCGGCGGTTGCTTTCGGCGCGCCGCCGAGCAAGTCCCTCGTCTCCCGGCGGCCGATGAGCCGCCCGACAGGGTCGAAGCCTTTCAACGGATCGCCGCCCGTGGCCCGCAAGGGCTCGATCGCGCCGTCCGGATGGACGCGCCGGCCGAGCGCATCGTCCCAAGCCGGGCGCTCCACCGCCAGCCAGAGCGCTTCGCCGTCCACGAACCAGCCGGGCTCGGTGAAGGCCGCGCAGCGCGTCAGCGGGGGGCGATGCGGGAGCCGTCGATCCGCGCGGGCCATCCGGCGGGGGTGGCCCAGCCGGAGAGGTGCGGGATCCCCGGCGCGCCCGCCGGCGCCTCGGGGGCGTCGGCGGTCTTCAGCGACAGGATCGGGTCGTGTCGCTGGCCGAAACGCCGCCGCCGGATCGCCGCCCAACTCCCGTCCGGGGGCTGGACCAGGTCCGAGACCTCGTGCGCGACCGTGCCCCGTCCGAGGGGGCGATGCGAGATCGGCGCGCCGCCGGCGATCGCGCCCGCATCGACCCGGGCGCCCCCGCCATCGCGGCTTTTCGCCAGCCGGATCGAGAGTTTCGGGCGGGCCCGGTTCGGTCGCGACGCGCCGTCGAACGCGACGGTCGAGCGGGTTTGGTTCCTCCAGAGCCGCCCGCCCGTCGGCCCCGGGCGCGATCCGGCCGCGCGTTGGGCGGATCGGGAAAACCGCCCGCCCGCGCACGAACAGGAGGGGATGCTCGATCGATCGGTCGCGCAGCGCGACCTCGGGGCGGCGGGTGGCGGGATCGCATAGGAGCTCGGGTCCGGCGGCGCGCACCGATTTATAGATCTCGCGGCAGTCGGCTTCGCCGACGCCTCCGATGGGGCGGCCTGGCCGGCCGGCGGGCGGTCGCGCTTGCTTGGCGCCCGAGTTCGAGCTTTGTCTGATAAGGCGCGGCGGGGATGCTTCGCTCAGGGTCTCCTAGGCTGCGGGCCGTCGGCCACGGCGCGCGCCCCTGTCGCGCCTGAGCGGCGGAGACGATGAGGGCGGCGCAGAGCGAGAGCGCGGCCGCCGCACGCGCCGCGGTCGCAGGCCTCCGTCCAGCGGGCGGTTTCCTGGCCGTCGCGCGCCTCCCTTTGCTCAGGGAGCCTAATAGCTGGGCCATATGTGTACCTGGGCCATACGCGCGCCTGGGCCATATGTGGGCCGGGCTCGACCGCGAGCGGCGTCGCGGCGACCCGCGTTTATGAGCGAGGCGCGCCGCCTCGGCCGCATGGCGTCGCCCGCTCGCCGGCGCGTTATCGTCGCCTGGCGCTCGGCCCGAGGCTGATTAAGTTGAAGCAAACTGGCGGCGCTGGTCTCGGCCGCGCCGTCTCTCGAATCGGAGGGCGCATGCTCAGCTTCTTCAAGAAAACCGCCATGGTCGATCCTGCGGACGCGCTGCCCGGCCGCGCGGCGCCGATCCCGACCGCCGAGACCCATTTCGTGAACGGCAATGCGCTCAAGGGCCCGTATCCCGAGGGGCTCGAGACCGCTGTGTTCGGCATGGGCTGCTTTTGGGGGGCGGAGCGGATGTTCTGGACGCTCCCGGGCGTCTGGGCGACCGCGGTCGGCTACGCCGCGGGCGCGACGCCGAACCCGACCTATCGAGAGGTTTGCTCGGGCCAGACCGGTCACAACGAAGTGGTGCTCGTGGTGTTCGATCCCGCCGAGATCTCATACGAGACGCTGCTGAAGACCTTCTGGGAGGGTCACGACCCGACCCAGGGGATGCGCCAGGGCAATGACATCGGGACCCAGTACCGCTCCGGGATCTATGTGACGAACGCCGCTCAGCGCGCCGCCGCGATCGAAAGCAAGGCCGCCTTCGAGCGCCGCCTGCGCGAGGCGGGCTATGGCGCGATCACGACGGAGATCCTCGACGCGCCCGAGTTCTTCTTCGCGGAGGATTATCACCAGCAATATCTGGCGAAGAACCCGGGCGGGTATTGCGGGCTCGGGGGCACGGGCGTGAGCTGCCCGGTCGGCGTCGGCGCCTGATCCGGCGCGTTGCGAGGGGCCGCGGCCGCTCGACCCGTCGAGGGTCTCCCGGCCGCCGGTTCGTCGCCGCCGTCCCGCGCGGATCGGGGCGTCGCGCGGTTCAGGGGGAGGGGCGCTCAGGCTCACCATCGAGAGCCCCCGCTCTCGACGGATCCCCCGTCGCCCCGTCCGCCTCGCCGATCCCGCGCGTCGGCGCAAGGACGGCCCGAAACCCGCGGGTTTCGGACCGCCGGCTCCGCCGGTCTGCGATCCTTGCCCCGCCGCCCGCGATCACCGGGTCGATCGGCGCGACGGCGGCTCCGTCGAGAGCTCCCGAAGCGCCCGGAAATCGGTCCGGTGGACCGATTTCAGCGTAGGGAGGCCCAACGGGCTGCGAAGCGCCCGAAGTTCGACGACGCCCGAAGTTCGACGACGCCCGGAAACCAGTCCAGTGGAGTGATTTCAGTCGTCGAACGCCCGAAGGGCCGGTCCGGTGGACCGATTTCAGTCGTCGAACGCCCGGAGGACCGGTCCGTCGGCCCGATGCTCAGGGATCCGATGGTCCTAGGGTCGCCCGAGGACGCAAGTGCGCCGCGACCGTCGCGGGCCTCCAGGGTCGCGCCGGCGACTTTGCGCCCACGCCCAGCCGCGCCCCCCAGCCGCGCCCCCAGCAGCGCGCCCCCCCGCCGCGCTTGCCTTCGACGGCCCGGCCGTCCTAGGCCTCGCGCACACTCTCGGCCGCCGACGGACCCGCTTATGCCGACGTTCACCGCCCTCACCACCGCGCCCGCGCGCGGCGCCGCCGAAGCGCTCGCCGAGGCGGTCGAGGCGCTCGAGCCGACCGGCGTCGGCTGCTTCGAGATCGAGGACGGGTCCGGGCTTTGGGAGGTCAACGCTTACTTCCTCGAGGCCCCGGACGAGATCGCGCTCGACCTGTTGGCGGCGGCCAACGGCGCCCGCGCCTTCCGGGTCTCTCGGGTCGAAGACCGCGATTGGGTCGCCCAGGTCCAGCGCGAGCTGTCTCCGGTGCGGGCCGGGCGCGTCACGGTCCATGGCGCGCATGACCGCCACCGGGTTCCGGAGAACCGGATCGGCGTCGAGATCGAGGCTGCGATGGCCTTCGGCACCGGCCATCACGCGACCACCGAGGGCTGTCTGCTGGCGCTGGAGCGCCTGGTTCGCCGAGGCTTCCGTCCCCGCCGCGTCGCGGATATCGGCTGCGGCACGGGCGTTCTGGCGATCGCGGCGGCGCGCCTGCTGAAGGCGCCGGTCGCCGCGACGGATCTCGACGCCGTCGCCGCCGCCACCGCGCGGGTCAACAGCGCGCGCAACGGCGGGCGCCCTCGGGTTCGGGTGCGCGAGGCCGGCGGCTTTCGGCATCCCGATCTCCGCCGTCCGGGCGCGGTCGATCTGGCTTTGATGAACATTCTGGCCCGTCCGCTGCGCCGACTCGCGCCCGACGCCGCGCGCGCCGTCGCTCCGGGCGGGCGCGTGATCCTGTCGGGCCTTCTGCTGCGCCAGGTTCAGGAGGTCGAAGCCAGCTACCGCGCCGCGGGCTTCGCGCCGGAGCATCGCCTTCGCCTGCGCGGTTGGGCGACGCTGACGCTGCGTCGGCTCTGAGGTCGGCCGCCAACGAAGAACCCGCCCGGAGCGGCGGCTCCGGACGGGCGATGGCGTTCAGGCGTTTGAAGCCGATGGCGCGCCCTCAAGGCCGGGGCGGCTCAACGCTCGGCGGACTTCCGCGCGATGTCCCAGGCGAAGTCTTCGACGCCCGCGACGACGCCGATATCGGCCAGCTCTTTGCTCGAGAGCTTGCGGAGATCCGCGACGGTCTCTCGGTAAGTCGCCCAGGTGCGCAAATGCGTGGCGGCGTTGGCGAATGCGCTGCTGACGGACGCGGTGTTTCTGCTCGACATGTTCGGTCCTCCGGCCAACCGCGGCTGCTCTCTGATCACGGTGGTCGCGGGCACCTAAGGAGCTTGGCGCGCAGGCGCAATTGTCCCTTTTACATGGGGGGCATGCAGTTTTTGCATGCCGCAGATCGGTCGAGTTTTAGCTTTTCCGCCTGAGTTCGCTTTCGTGCAAGTAATCGTCGCTTTCCAGGCGAGAAGCCGCGCCGCGGCGCTCTCCCCGGGGCCTCGGTCGCGCCATCCGCATGGCGCGCGCGTCCGACGCGTGCTATCGATCCGCTGGGAAGGTCGCGCGGGGGAGGCTCGACGGAGAGCGGCGTGCGCGTAATCGGCATCGACCCCGGGCTGAGGCGAACCGGATGGGGCGTCATCGACGTCGACGGCGTTCGCCTCCGACATGTCGCGAACGGCGTCTGCCCGGGCGCCGGCGACGCGCTGTCGGTGCGGCTCAGAGCGATTTTCACTGGGCTCCGGGCGGTGATCGCGGAGCACCGACCGACCGCCGCGGCGGTCGAGCAGACCTTCGTCAATCGCGACCCGGCCGGCGCGCTGAAGCTCGGCCAGGCCCGGGGCGCCGCGCTGCTTGCGCCCGCCGAAGCCGGCCTGCCGGTCGCCGAATACGCCCCCAACGCGGTCAAGAAGACGGTCGTCGGCGTCGGCCACGCGGACAAGACCCAGATCGCCCACATGGTGCGGGTGCTGCTGCCGGGCGCGGTCCCGGCCGGCGCGGACGCGGCGGACGCGCTGGCGATCGCGATCTGCCACGCTTATCAGGCGGGAGCGAGCGACCGGCTGTCTCGGGCGATCGCATCGGGGCGCTGACCCCGAAAGCATGCCGCAGAGACGCGACGGGCCGCTCGGACCAAAGCGAAAGGCGGCCGGAGCGAGAAGAGGGCGCGAGCCGTGATCGGAAAAATCTCAGGCCGGGTCGGCTATGTGGCCGAGGATCATGCGCTGATCGAGGCCGGCGGCGTCGGCTACATCGTCTATTGCGCGCCCCGCACCCTGGCGCTGCTGCCGGCGCCCGGACGACCCGCAGCGGTCTTCACCGAGCTGGTGGTGCGCGAGGACCTGATGCAGCTCTACGGCTTCACCACGCTGGTCGAGAAGGAGTGGCACCGCCTGCTGACCTCGGTGCAGGGGGTGGGGGCCAAGGTGTCGCTCGCGATCCTGGGCGCGCTCGGTCCGGAGGGCGTGAGCCGCGCCATCGCGCTCGGCGACGCGACGGCGATCAAACAGGCGCCGGGCGTCGGGCCGAAGCTCGCCGCGCGGATCGCCAACGAGCTGAAGGACAAGGCGCCGAACGTGATGGCGCTCGGCGCGATGGCCGCGAAGGCGGCGACGCCCCTCGAGGCGGGGCCGGTTGGCGCGGGGGCCTCGCCGACGGAGGGGATCGACCCCTCCGCCGCCGACCGGGCGCCCGGACCCGACGACGCGCCGGAACAGGCGGCGGAGGAGGATCCGGCGATGCTCCGCCGCGCCGCCGAGGCCGACGCGCTCTCGGCGCTGGTCAATCTCGGCTATCCGGGCCACGAGGCCGCGGGCGCGGTCGCGAGGGCCGCGGAGGAGGCCGAGAAGGCGGGCGAGCCGGTCTCGGTCGCCGCCTTGATCAAGGGCGGGCTGAAACGGCTGTCGCGCCTCTGAGGCGCGCGGCGGTCGGCGGCTTCGGGGTCCATGGGCCTCGACGCCTCACGGCATCGGGGTTTCGCGCCGGAAAAAGATCGAGAGCGTCCCGATCTCGATCCCGAACTTCGACACATAGGCGCGGTTCACCAGCACGCGGTCGTCCTGAAGCCAGAGCCAATCATCGAAATCGACGCGCAGCGTGTCGCCGTTCGGGCGGACCAAATCAAAGGTGTAGCGGAAGTTGAGCGCATTGCCGGCCACCCGGCCCGTCGCCTCGCCGACCACCCCCGCCGCCTCGCCGCGCCAGGTGTCCGGGCCGGTTTTGGTCAGACGCCAGACCCGTTTCTCCGTCGAGCCGTCCTCGTAGACGAAGTCCTCGTCGAGCGTCAGCGTCTCGCCGTCCCAGCGCCCGACGATGTCGACCTTGAAGCGCCGCCGCACATCGTCGAACCGGTCCTGGAAAACGCCCCAGCCCTCGAGCCGACCGTCGAAATAGCGCTCGGGCGCGAGCGCCGGGCCGCTGGCGGCGTAGTCGGCGAGATCCGGGCCGCCGGCGCAGGCCGAAAGCCCGAGCGCGGCCGCCGACAGCCCGGCGGCGAGCAGCGCGCGTCGGGCGAGCTGGACGCCTGCGCTCGCCGCGCGACGTCCTGTGGGCGGCGAGACGGGGGCGACGGGTCGGATCATGGGCGGTCTCCGCAACACTGGCTTTCCCGGTTGTACGCGGCCCGCGACGGGTTCGGATCAGGCCCGCAACGCGTCGTCAGCGCGTGACCAGCGCGGCGATCGTGGCGATCGTGACCAGGCTGAGCGCGGTGGAGATCAGCACGGTCGCCGACGCCCGCGCCTCATAGATCTTGTGCTGCACCGCGAAGATGACCGCATTGTTCGAGGACGGGCAGGAAGCGGCCAGCGCCGCGCCCGCCACCCAGATCGGGTCGATCGAGACCTCGGGCGCGATCATCGGCGCCGCGACCGCGAGCGCCAGGATCACGGCCGCCGGCGGCGTTGTTCGCGGTCGGAGCGACGCTCGCGCATAAGCGCTCGGATCGCCGGATCGGCGAGATCGGCTCG
>JBCBRF010000048.1:0-22075 GCA_039819865.1 Pseudomonadota bacterium
GCGGCGGTTGCGGCCAGCGCCGTGACACTCGCTCTCGCTCCTCGCGGCTCCGCCGACGCCTCCGATGGGGCGGCCTGACCGGCCGGCGCGCGGTCGCGCTTGCGACGCCTGGGACGTCTTCTTGACGCGAACGCGTTGCGGCCGAGATCGGGGCGCTCCGGGTTTCGCGTGCTGGCGTTCGTGCTCGAAATCCCGCATTTCTCGACCCGGTGAATGACGAAAAATGAGAAGGGCTCGCCATGGCGGAGACACGGATCGCGCTGGTCACTGGGGGCGCTCAGGGGATCGGGCTGGCCTGCGCGGAGGCGTTGGCCGAGGACGGCGCGCGGATCGTCGTGGCGGATGTGAACGCCGCGGGCGCCGAGGCGGCCGCGCGGTCGCTCGGGCGGGATGCGGTGGGGCTGGCGTGCGATATGGGCGCGCCAGAGCAGATCGCGGCGCTGTTCGATCGCGTCGAGGCGGAGGTCGGGCCGGTCTCCGCGCTGGTGAACTGCGCCGGAATCGCAGAGCCGGGCGATTTCCTGAGCTACGATGCGGCGACCTTTCAGCGCGTGATCGACGTCAATCTGACGGGGCTGTTCCTGGCCACGCAGCGCGCCGCGCGGACCATGGTCGAGCGCGAGATCGAAGGCGCGATCGTCAACATGTCCTCGATCAACGCGCAGGTCGCGATCCCCGCGATCCCGGCCTATTGCGCCTCGAAGGGCGGCGTCGCGCAGCTGACCAAGGCCGCGGCGCTGGCTCTCGCGCCCCACAATATCCGGGTGAACGCGGTTGGGCCGGGCTCCATCGACACGGCGATGATGGCGGGCGTGAACGCCAATCCCGACGCGATGAAGATGGTGATGTCGCGCACGCCGCTGAAGCGGGTCGGCGCGCCGCGCGAGATCGGCGACGTGGTCGCGTTCCTCGCCTCGGACAAGGCGAGCTACATCACCGGCGAGACGATCTATGTCGACGGCGGAAGGCTGGCGATGAACTACACCTGCTGAGGGGCGGGGCGCGCCAGATCGGCCTTGGGCGCCGGCGCCTCGTAGTCGATCAGGCGGTGGGCGGCCATCCCGCCGATCCAGAACGCGGTGAGCGCGGTCCAGGCGGTCATGGCGAAGATCGAGCCGCCGGTCACGCCCGCGCCGATCGCGCAGCCGCCCGCGAGCATCGCGCCGAAGCCCATCATGGCGGCGCCGATGATCGATCGCTGCATGTTGGCGACATCGCGGAAACCCTCCCACCGCCATTCGCCGAAGGCCGCCGCCGCGAGCGCCGATCCGATGATGACGCCGGGGACGAGGCCCAGATCGAACTCGAAGCTCCAGTCGGGCGACAGCACCGCCATCAGCAGATTGGCGGAGGGGCCGGAGAAGGTGACGCTCTCGATCGCGACGGGGTCGAAGGCCTGGGCGTAGAACTGGCCGGTCAGCCACCAGCCGAGCGCGACCGCGAAACCGACGCCGGAGCCGAACCAGAGGGTGCGGGCCGAAACCCGGGCGCGGCGCGCCGCGACCAGGGCCGCGGCGGCGGCGAGGATCGCCAGCGCCAGGCCCAGTCCAGGCCCGAAACCGGCGGCGGCGATCAGATCCGGGTTGTCCGCGCCCGTGGTCCAAGCGGTCGCCAGGGTCTCGCGGATCGGCGCGAGGACGCCGTAGAGCGAGGCTTGGCCCACGACCGCGAACACCAGCCCCGCGAGGAGTGAGCGCAGATTGCCGCTGGCGGCGAGGACCAGAAGCCGGCCTGGGCAACCGCGCGCCAGGATCATGCCCGCGCCGAAGATCAGGCCGCCGAGGATCGCGCCCGAGATCGAGGCGGTCGCGGTGCGCCAGCGCGCCTCCGTCAGGTCGAGCATGTCGGCGGCGAGAAGCGCCTGGACCCAGAACACCGCGGTCGAGAAGGCCAGGAGCCAAAGCGCTACTTTCGGTCCGATCTCGCCGCCGGCGAACTCGGCGACGGCGGCGCGCAGGCAAAACCGGCTCCGCTGGGCGGCGACGCCGAAAATCAGGCCTACAAGAAGCCCCGCGAGCGCGATGGTCTGCGGCTCGCCGAGGCGGTCGAAGAGCGGGGTGAAGTCGATCTCGAGCATTTTCGCGCTTTCCAAAGCGGGGCCTGGTCGCGGAAGCTGCCGGCCGCGGGGCGATTGCGCCTTGATCTCAGTCAGTTGGGCCGGACGGATCGGGAGGATGGATGGTGGCGCAGGCGACGGGAAAGCGGCGGAGCGGCGGCGAAACGGATCTCGCCCGGCTGCTCTCAGGTCTGACGCCGACGCTGCGGCCGGAGGTCTTCGTGTTCGCCACGCTCGATCCGGGCGCGGACGCGGCGGCGCTCGATCCGATCCTGACCTTTCGGGAGGCGGAGGGCCTGACGGCGGTGGCGGAACGCGGGGCGGCGGAGGCGGCGGGGCTCGAGGCCGTCTATCCGTGCCGGATGATCACGCTCGAGGTCCATTCCGCGCTCGAGGCGGTCGGGCTGCTGGCGGCGGTCTCGGCGCGGCTCGCCGCGATCGGGGTCAGCGTCAACGTCGTCTCGGCCTTTCACCACGACCATTTGTTCGTCCCGGAGGCGGAGGCGGAGCGTGCGCTGGCGGCGCTTCGGGATCTGGCCGGCGGGGCACGCCCCCTGGGCAGCGACAGCTGATCGCATTGCACAACGATTGACGTGCGGAGCCGGGCGGTCTTCGATCGTGGATCGGTTCGCGGATGCGGGCCCTTTTCCCAGCGGCGGAGCCGCCCCGATCCGGAGACGCGCATGAGCGCCCCCGCGCTGCTGGCCGAGGACATCCACAAGAGCTTCGGCGCGCTCGAGGTGCTGCGCGGGATCTCGCTGTCGGCGAACGACGGCGATGTGGTGTCGATCCTGGGAAGCTCGGGATCCGGCAAGAGCACGTTTCTGCGCTGCCTGAATTTTCTGGAGATGCCCGACAAAGGCCGGATCGTGCTCGGCGGCGAAGAGGTCTCGCCGCGCGCCGGGCGGAATGGGGCGCGCTACGACCAGGCCCAGATCAACCGGCTCCGCACCCAGCTCGGCATGGTGTTCCAGAGCTTCAATCTCTGGTCGCATATGACGGTTCTCGGCAACGTGACCGAGGGGCCGGTCCATGTGCTCGGCCGGCCGAAGGCGGAGTGCCGCGACGACGGGATGGCGATCCTCGAAAAGGTGGGCATCGCGGCCAAGGCGGACGCGTATCCGTCCCAGCTCTCGGGCGGACAGCAGCAGCGGGTCGCGATCGCGCGGGCGCTGGCGATGCGGCCGCGCGTCCTGTTGTTCGACGAGCCGACCTCCTCGCTCGATCCCGAGCTCGTCGGCGAGGTGTTGCGGGTGATGCGGCAACTGGCCGACGAAGGGCGCACCATGATCGTGGTGACGCACGAAATGGGCTTCGCGCGCGAGGTCTCGAACCGGGTCGTGTTCCTCCATCAGGGCCGCGTCGAGGAGGAGGGGGCGCCGCGCGAGGTTTTTGAGAACCCGAGGTCCGAGCGCTGTCGCCAATTTTTGGCCAGCGCGCTGTGAGTTCCGTTTCCCGTGGGTTCCGCTCCAAGAGCGGCGCTCACCGAGTTTCATTCCCGGGCGCAGACCGCGCTCCACCCTATCGAAGGACAAGACGATGCTGAAAAAACTGATCGCCGCCACGGCGTTCGCCGCGATCCTGGCCGGCGGCCAGGCGATGGCGCAGGACTCGATCCGGATCGCGACCGAGGGCGCCTACAAGCCCTGGAACTTCAAGGATGAGGGCGGGAACCTCGTCGGCTTCGAGCTCGACCTCGCCGCGGAGCTCTGCAAGCGCATGGGCATGGAGTGCCAGATCGTCGAGCAGGAGTGGGACGGCATCATCCCGGCGCTCACGGGGAAGCGTTACGACGCGATCATGGCGGGCATGTCGATCACGGAGGAGCGCAAGCAGACGATCTCGTTCTCGCGCAGCTACGCCAACACCCCGATCACCTTCGGCGTGATGGAGGGCTCGGATCTCGCCGGCATGACCGCGACCGTCGCGGCCATGACGCTCGACGATCTCGACGCGGCCGAGACCGCGCAGATCGAGGCGCTGAAGGCGGCGCTCGACGGCAAAACGGTGGGCGTGCAGATCTCCACGACGCACGAAGCGTTCATGAAGGAGTTCCTGCCGGACGTCGCGCTGAAGTCCTATGACAAGATGGACAACATGCTGCTCGACCTCGAGGCGGGCCGGATCGACGCAGGCTACACCGAGGTGCCGACGCTGCTCGAAGTCGCGGAGCGCGGCGTCGTGCAGGTCGGTCCGAAGATGACCGGCGGCCTGCTCGGCGAGGGCGTGGGCGTCGGCATCCGGCAGGAGGACGCGGCGCTCGCCGAGAAGTTCTCGACCGCGATCGACAGCATGATGGCGGACGGCTCGCTGGCCGCAATGACCGAGAAGTGGTTCGGCTTCGACGCCTCGCCGGCGCAGTGACGCGTTCGACCGCGATCCCGTTTCTTTGAACCGCGGTCACGGTCCAACCTTTTGTTCTGGCGCGCGATCGGACGGGTGAACCGCTTCCGCTCACCCTGATCGCGCGCTCGCTCGACGGATCTTTGCGCCGTCCGCTCCGGTGGGCGGCGCGTTGTCGACAAGGGGCGCGCCCATGGATCTCGGACATCTCGGATGGGGCGACGCCGGTTGGGGGGACGAGTTCGCCCGCGGCGCGCTGATGACCTTTGCGGTCGCGGTCTGCGCCTTTCTGCTTTGCCTCGTGTTCGGATCGCTGTTCGCGGCCGCCAAGCTGTCGCGCCACTGGGCGCTTCGGGCGATCGGCGAGGTCTACACCACCGTGCTCCGCGGCATTCCCGAACTGCTGGTCATTTACCTCGTGTTCTTCGGCGGCGGCCAGCTGATGCAGACCATCGCCTACGGCCTGTTCGGCTATGACGGCTATGTCGACGTGCCGGTGTTTTTGGTCGGGGTGTTCTGCATCGGGCTGAGCGCGGGCGCCTATTCGACCGAAGTGATCCGCGGCGCCGTGCTGGCTATCCCAAAGGGCCAGCTCGAGGCGGCGGACGCCATCGGGATGAGCGCGCGGCTCAAGTTCTGGCGGGTTCTGGTCCCGCAGACCGCGCGCTTCGCGCTGCCCGGGCTCGGCAATATCTGGCAATACGCGTTGAAGGACACCTCGCTGATCTCCGTCGTGGGGTTGGTCGAGGTGATGCGGACCGCCGCGCTCGGCTCCGGCTCCACGCGCGAGCCTTTCACCTTCTACATCACCGCCTTCGTGATCTTTCTGATCCTGGCCATCGTCTCGCAGCAGGCGTTCGTGCGCGCGGAGCGCTGGGCCAATCGCGGCGTGCGGAGGGTTTGATGGATTTCGAACTGATCGCGAACGCCGCGCCGCAATTGATCGCAGGCCTCGACGAGACGCTGCTGTTGGCGGCGAGCGCGCTGGTTCTCGGGTTCTTTTTGGCCGTGCCGCTCGCGCTGATGAACCTGTCGCCGATGCGTTGGGTGCGGGTGATCGCCGAGGGCTATGTCTACATCTTTCGCTCGACGCCGCTGCTGGTGCAGATCTTCCTGATCTACTACGGCAGCGGGCAGTTCCGGGCGGCGTTCGAGAGCGTCGGGCTCTGGGTCCTGTTCCGCGAGGCGTGGTTTTGCGCGATCTTCGCCTTCACGCTGAACTCGGCGGCCTATGCGTCGCAGATCATCCGCGGCGGGCTGATGTCGGTGCCCGCAGGGCAGATCGAGGCGGCGCGGGCGATCGGGATGTCCGCGGGGAAGACGTTCTTCCGGATCACTTTTCCGATCGCGATCCGGCAGGCGCTGCCCGGCTACGGCAACGAGATCATCCTGATGGTGAAGGCGACGTCGCTCGCCTCGACCATCACGATCCTGGAGATCACCGGGGTCGCGAAGAAGATCATCGCGGCGACGTTCCAGCCGATCGAGGTCTTCCTGATCGCGGGCGCGATTTATCTCTCGATCAACTTCATCGTGACGCGCGGCGTGGCGCTGATGGAGGGGCGGCTGAACCGGCATCAGCGGGCCTAGGCGCCCGTCACTGAACCCGACGCCAGCCGGCGCGCTCAAACCCCATTGAAGCACCGCCCTCCGAGCGGAGCGGCGACCGCCCCGTAGGGGGCGGGTCGGGCGCATGCCGGCCGAAGGCCGCCAAGGTCGAAGCGGAAGCGACAGCACCGCTTCGACCTTTGACCGCATGCCGCCAACCAAGCTCCTAGTAAGGCAGGCCCACATAGTTCTCCGCGACCGTGGCGAGGGCGGCGTCGGAGCTGAAGATGTAGTCGAGCTCCGCCCGCTGCATCCGACGCTCAAACGGGTTCTGGTCGGGGAAATGGTGGAGGAGCGAGGTCATCCACCAGCTGAAGCGCTCCGCCTTCCAGACCCGCGCCAGCGCGCGGTCGGAATAGCGCTCGAGCCCGGTCTCGTCGTCGCCGCGATAGAAGCCGATCAGCGCCTCCGAGAGATAGTGGATGTCGGAGGCCGCGAGGTTCAGACCCTTCGCGCCCGTCGGCGGCACGATGTGCGCGGCGTCGCCCGCCAGGAAGAGGCGGCCATGGCGCATCGGCTCGGCGACGAAGCTGCGGAGCGGCGCGATGGATTTTTCGATCGAGGGGCCGGTCTCGAGCCGCGCCGCCACGGCGTCGGGCAGACGGGTCTTCAGCTCCTCCCAAAAGCGCGCGTCGGGCCATTCGGCGAGGTCCTCGTCGACCGGGCACTGCACATAGTAGCGGCTGAGCTGCGGGTTGCGCATCGAGCAAAGCGCGAAGCCGCGGTCGTGGTGGGCGTAGATCAGTTCATGGTCGACCGGGGCGGTCTCGGAGAGCACGCCGAGCCAGCCGAACGGATAGACCCGCTCGAAAGTCTGGACGATATCCGCCGGCAGCGCCTTGCGGCTGACGCCATGGAAGCCGTCGCAGCCGATCACGAACTCCGCTTCCAGGGTCCGCTCTGCGCCCTCGTGCGTGAAGCGGACCGTGGGGCTCGCGCCGGTCAGCCCGTCGATCGCGGAGACCTCGGCCTCGTGCAGCACCACGCCGCCCATGCGGTCGCGCGCCTCGTAGAGATCGCGGGTGACTTCGGTCTGGCCGTAAACCCGGACCGTGGCGCCGTCGGCGTAGCGCTTCAGGTCGACCCGCCGGCTTTCGCCGTCGAAGCTGATCGCGAAGCCGTCATGGGCCTGGCCTTCGCGGTCCATGCGCGCGCCGACGTCCGCGCGCCGGAGCAGATCCTGGAGACCGCGCTCCAGCACGCCCGCGCGGATGCGGGAGAGGACGTAGTCGCGGCTCTTGCGCTCGAGGACGACGGTCTCGACGCCCGCCAGATGCAGGAGCTGGGACAGCAGAAGGCCGGACGGGCCGCCGCCGACGATGGCGACTTGGGTGCGCTGCGGGATCTCCACGGTCGGGCGCCTCTCGGTTTGCGGGACGGGTCAGTTCGCCAGGATCTTGGGAAGCCACAGGCAGAGCGGCGGCAGGCTCAGCAGGAGCGCGACGCGCACGAACTCGATGCCGAGGAACGGGGCGACGCCACGGAAGGTGGTCGCCATGGGAACGTCCTTGGCGAGCGCGCTGATGATGAAGACGTTGAGGCCGACGGGCGGGGTGATCAGCCCGAGCTCGACGACCACGAGCGCGAGGATGCCGAACCAGATCTTCAGGTCGTCGTTCGACATGCCGTAGGCCGCGGCGTCGGCGGTCACGTAGTCGCCGCCGTTCAGGCTGACGAGCGCCGGCCAGAAGAACGGCACGACGACCAGGATCATCGCCAGGCTCTCCATGAAGCAGCCGAGCACGATCAGGATCAGCAGCATCGCGATCAGCACGAGCCACGGGTCGAAGCCGCTCGTCCCCGCCCAGTCGGCCAGCGCGGCGGGCAGGCCGGCGCGGCTGAAGAAGGTCTTCAGCACCTCCGCGCCGAACAGGATGAAAGTGATCATGCCCGCCGTCACCGCGGTGTCTCGGATCGAGGTTCCGAGGCGCGGCCAGGTCAGGCCGCGACCCTCGCCGCGCATGGCGAGACCGTAGGCCAGGATCGCGAAAACGCCGATCGCGGCCGCCGGGGTCGGGGTGAAGAGGCCGATCCCGAGCCCCAGAATGATGGCGAGGAAGATCGCCAGGATCGGCAGCAGCCGCCAGATGGCGTCGCGGCGCTCCGCGGGCGCCATGTCGTCGAGCGCCGGGGCGAGATCAGGGCGGACCCGCACCAGGACGCCGATCACCAGGATGAAGAAGGCGACCGCGATCAGGCCCGGGATCATCGCCGCCTGGAACATCTCGATGATCGAGGCCTCGACGATGATGGCGTAGACGATCAGCGCGACCGAAGGCGGGATCAGGATGCCGAGGGTGCCGCCGGCCGCGAGCGCGCCGGTGGCGAGTTGGGGCGCGTAGCGCATGCGCCGAAGCTCGGGCAGCGCCACCTTGCCCATGGTCGAAGCGGTGGCGAGCGAGGAGCCGCAGACGGCGCCGAAACCGGCGCAGGCGGCGATCGCGGCCATGGCCACCCCGCCCTTCACCCGACCGACCAGCGCGCGCATGCCCTGGAACAGATCGCGCGACATGCCGGTCTCGGAGGCGAGGAGGCCCATCAGGATGAACAGCGGCACGACGCTCAGATCGTAGTTGGATACGGAGCCGAAGAAGAGCGTCTTGAACTGCTTCAGATAGGGCTCGAAGCGCAGATAGGGCGCGGCGATCGACAGGGCGTAGTTGCCGGCGATTCCGACGCCGAGCATCGCGAGGCCGACGGGCATCCGGAGCATCAGCAGGACGAACAGGACGCCCAGGCCGGCGAGGCCGATCAGCTCCGTCTCACCCATGATCGGCCTCGTCGCGTGGTTCGAGCGCTCCGATCTGGCCGATCGCGACCGCCGCCCAGAGGAGCAGCGACAGGACGCCGGGCGCGTAGAACGGCCATTCGGGCCAGCCGAGCACCCGGGAGAGGACGCCGTCGTCGCGGGTCTCGAGCATGCCGAAGAACATCCAATAGGCGAGGAACAGCGCTGCGGCGGCGGTGAGGGCCAGGGCGACGGCGTCGATCGCGCGTCGAACGGCCTCAGGCGCGGCCGACATGAGCAGATCGACCGCCAGATGCCCGCGCTTCGCCTGGCAATAGGGCAGAAGCATCGGCGCGGCGGCGCCCATGGCGAGCGCCACGAAATCCTCATAACCCGGCAAGCCGGAGACCGTGCCGCCCCAAAGCCGCGCGATCCGGTCAAGACCGAAGGCCGCGACGTTGGTCACGGTCACCGCGACGATCAGCAGAAGGATCGCGCCTCCGACGATCGCCCACAGGGCGGCCAGGCGCTCAAGCGCTCGCGACATCGGTCCTGTCCTTGATCGGAGGGCGGGCGGCGGGCTGCCGTTCGGGTCGCCTCAAACTCGCCGTCGGGGCGCGGGGCCGATCGGCGTCGGCCCCGCCGGTTCTCGTCAATGCGGGATCACTTCGACTGCGCCTGGACCGCGGAGCGCGCGGCGGTCACCAGGCCGACGCCGTCGAGGCCGTTGTCGTTCGCCTCTTTGACCCAGCGGTCGACCACCTCTGCGCCGATCGCGTTGAACTCGGCCATGGTCGCGTCGTCGAGCTTCACCACCTCGCCGCCGGATTTCTCCTGCAGGTCTTTGCCGGGCAGTTCGACCTGGTCCCAGGTGTCGCCGAGCTGGTTGGCGAGCGCCGCGCCGGCGTTGGCGTCGATCACCGCTTTCAGATCATCCGGCAGCGCTTCGTAGCGCTCCTTGTTCATCGCGAACATGAAGACCGAGGTCCCGAAGCGGCCGCCGCTGGCGCCTTCGATCGAGTATTGGGTGAGATCCTGCAGCTTCAGCGGCGGCATGATCTCGAACGGCACCAGAGCGCCGTCGACCACGCCTTTGGCGAGCGCCTGCGGCAGCGCCGGGACCGGCATGCCCACCGGCTCCGCGCCATAGGCTTCGATCAGCCAGGCGCCGGTGCGCGACGGGGTGCGGAGCTTCAGGCCCGCAAGATCCGCCGGCTTCTCGATCTTCTTATCGATCATGTGGATCGCGTTGCCGCCATGGACGTGGATCAGGATCGGCTTCAGATCCGCGTAATCCTCCGCGACCAGATCGAAGCGCGCCTGGATCGCCTTGGTGGTCGCCTCCGCCGAGCCGGTGTGGACGGTCGGCAGCTCAAAGACCTCCGTGCGCGGGAACACGCCCGGGGTGTAGCCGATCAGCGTCCAGACGACGTCGGCCGCGCCGTCGCGCACCTGGCGATAGAGCTCGGGCGGCTTGCCGCCCATGGCCATCGAGGGGAACACCTCGACCTTGATGCGGCCGTCCGACTGGGCCTCGATCCGCTCAGCCCAGGGCATGATCAGCTTGGTGTGGGTCGGGCTTTTGGGGCTCAGGAAATGGTGGACGGTGAGCGTCGCCTCCTGCGCCGCCGCCGCGCCGACGGATGCGCCGACGGCGAGCGCTGCGGCCAGCAGGGTGTGGGGTAGTTTCATCGAGGCCTCCCTTGTTGGTCTCTCGCCCCGTGAAGCCCGATCAGGCGCGCGGGCGCATCCGGGGTGATGCGGACGGGGCAATAGGTAGCAGGGCTTTAGGTTCTGCAAGCATGAAGATGTCGCCGTTTCTATAACTTTTGGCGTTGTTGGCTCTCGGTGAGCGCCTCCGCGCAGGCGACGACGCTCCGCATCAGCATGCGGAGCGGGGGGCTCGGTTCGACGCCCGCGCGTAAGGTGAGGCCGACCGGGCCGGAGGCGTCCTCGATCTCGAAGGGCAGCCGGATCAGGACGCCGTCGGCTAGGTCGTCGGCGACGACGCCCTCCGAGATGAACCAGATCGCGTCCGACTGGCGGACATAGGCGCGGCCGAAGGCGTTCGAGACCGTCTCGATCCGGTCGGGCGCCGCGCCGACGCCGTGCGTCACCAGAAGCTGCTCGACCGAGCGCCGGATCACCGCGTCGCGCGGCGGCAGCAGCAGGGTGTGCTGCGCGATAGCGCCGAGATCGGTCAGCCCACGGGTCGCCAGCGGATGCTCGGGGCGCGCCACGATCGCGATCGGCTCGGAATACAGGTGCACGAAGGACAGGTCGCGCATCCGCTCGGGAGAGGCCAGCCGGCCGATCACCAGATCAAGCGCGCCGGAGCGCAGGCGCTCGAGCAGATAGGCGTTCGGCCCGGTCTCGAGCGAGATCACCGCCGCCTTCGGGCTCGTCTTGTAGCGTCGGACCGCCTGGGGCGCGAGGCGGGCGGCGACAGTCGGCAGGACGCCGACGCGCAGGATGGTCTCCTCGGCCATCTTGCCCTGGGCGACGCCGTCGAAGCCCTGGTTGAGCGCCGCCATCCCTGCGGCGGCGTAGTGGCGAAACACCTCGCCCGCATCCGTCAGGAAAACGCCGGCGCGGCTGCGTTCGACCAGGGTGGCGCCGAGGATCTCCTCCAGCTCGCGCAGCGTCTTCGAGATCGCGGGCTGGCTGACGGCGAGGCTGTCGGCCGCGCCCACGAAGCTGCGGAGGCGCGCGACCTCGAGAAACACCCGAATGTGGCGAAGCTTCACGCGGCCGTCGATCATGATTCCGATCTTTGGTTATGGAAAGGGCGAAAGACATCATTTTACATAAGATTTTGGATGGCGAAACAGTGGGCTGAGGGTGGCGGCCCCACTGGGGGCGCTCCCCCGCGCCGGACGATCAGGGAGATCCATCTTGGCCGATCACAGCAAAGCGTTTCGCGAGGCTCCGAGCGCAGACCGCGATCTTGAGAGCGCGCCCGCGGACGGCGTCGAGGCCGGCATGCGGGTGCGCCGTTCGGTGCTCGGCGACGCGCATGTGGACCGCGCCGAGGCGGCGAAGACGGCGTTCGACGCGCCGTTTCAGGATTACATCACGCGCTCCGCCTGGGGCGCGGTCTGGGGGCGGCCGGAACTCACCCGGCGCGAGCGCTCGATGATCACCATCGCGCTCCTCGCCGCGCTCGGGCACGAGGACGAGTTGGCGATGCATGTCCGAGCGAGTCGGGCCACCGGCGCGTCGGCGGAGGATATCCGCGAGGCGCTGATGCATGTCGCCGTCTATGCGGGCGTGCCGGCGGCGAACAAGGCGATCGGGATCGCCAAGCGCGTGCTGGCGGAGGACGAGGGATGACCGCGTCTCTGTTCACGAGCACGGTGTTCGGCGCCCTGGTCTCGGATCCGGAGGTCTCCGCGCTGTTCGAGGACGAGGCGTTCGTCGCGGGCATGGTGCGGTTCGAGGCGGCGCTGGCGCAGGGCGAGGCCGAGGCGGGCGCAATCCCGCGCGAGGCGGGGCTGGCGCTCGCGGAGGCGATCGGTGGGGCGCGGGTCGATCCGGCGGCGCTTCGCGCAGGGACGGCCGTCGCGGCGATCCCGGCGCCGGCGCTGGTCGCGGAGCTTCGCGCTCAGGTTCCCGCAGCGCTGGGGCAGTGGCTGCATTGGGGCGCGACCTCGCAAGACGTGGTCGACACCGCTTTCGTGCTGGCTCTTCGCGACGCCGCCGCGCTGATCGACGCAAGGCTTTCGACGACCGCGGGCGCGCTGGCGCGGCTCGCCGAGGCTCATCGGCGGACGCCGATGCTCGGGCGAACCTGGGCGCAGCACGCGACGCCGATGAGCTTCGGGCTGGTGGCGGCCTATTGGCTGGCGGCGGTGGTCGAGCTTCGGCGGTCGGCGCTCGGGCCGGAGGCGTTCCCGCTCCAGCTCGGCGGCGCGGTCGGCGATTTCTCCGCGATCGGGCCGGCGGGGCTCGAGACGCGGGCGCGGATGGCGGAGATCCTCGGCTTGGGCGCACGGACGCCCTGGCACGCGGACCGGCTGCCGATCCTGAAGATCGGCGGGTGGCTGACCCAGGTTTCAGTGGCTTTCGGCAAGATCGGCATGGATCTGATCGCGCTGTCGCAGTCGGATGTGGGCGAGGTGCGGCTGGGATCGGCCGGCGGATCCTCGACCATGCCGCAGAAGCAGAACCCGGTCGGGCCGTCGACCCTGGTCGCGCTCGCGCGGTCCGCGGTCGCCGCGCAGGGTACGCTCGGGCAGGCGGCGCTCCACGGGCTGCAGCGCGACGGACAGGCCTGGATCCTCGACTGGGCGGCGCTGCCGGGGCTTGCACTGGCGGCCGGCGGCGCGGCGCGGATCGCGGAGGAGACGCTGGCGGCGCTCGAGCCCGACGCTGCGCGGATGCGGGCCAATCTCGACGCCGCGGGCGCCGCGCCGCTCGCCGAGGCGATCAGCTTCGCGCTCTCCGCGCATCTGCCGCGGGCGGAGGCGCAGGCGCTGGTCAAGTCGGCGGCGCGCGAGGCCGCGGGCGGCGATCTGATCGCACATTTGAAGGGCCGCACCGACGCCCCGATCGATTGGGATCGGGTGAGCGACCCGGCGCAGGATCTGGGCCTCGCGGACGCGCTGATCGACGAGATTCTCGCGGCGGCCGCCGAGGCGGGACTGGTCTAAGAAACGCAGAAAAGGATGGAGGGAGGCATGACGGAGCCCGACCGCACCCGCGAGGACCCGCGGCCCGACGGCGCGTTCTATCCGCGCGATCGCGACTGGCACCCGCCGGCGTTCGCGCCCGGCTACAAGACCAGCGTGCTGCGCTCGCCGGAGCGCCCGCTGGTCGCCCTCGACAACACGCTCTCGGAGCTGACGGGGCCGGTGTTCGGGCGCGAGCTGCTCGGGCCGCGCGACAACGACATGCTCACGAACTTCGCCGCGCCTGGCGAGACCGCGATCGGGGAGCGGATCATTGTGCATGGGCGCGTGCTCGACGAGGACGGCCGCGGCGTCCCGGGCGCGCTGGTCGAGGTCTGGCAGGCCAACGCCGGAGGGCGCTACCGGCACAAGAAAGAGAGCTATCTGGCGCCGCTTGACCCGAATTTCGGCGGCTGCGGGCGCATGATCACCGACGCGGCGGGCGGCTATCGCTTCCGCACGATCCGGCCCGGCCCCTATCCCTGGCCGAACGGGCCCAACGACTGGCGTCCGGCGCATATCCATTTCTCGGTGTTCGGCCATGGCTTCGCGCAGCGGCTGATCACCCAGATGTATTTCGAGGGCGACCCGCTGATCTGGCGCTGTCCGATCGTCGGCACGATCCCCTCGCGCGAGGCGGTCGAGCAGTTGATCGCGCCGCTCGACATGGCCAACGCGATCCCGATGGACGCGCTCGCCTACCGCTTCGACATCGTGCTCCGCGGTCGGCGCGCGACGCTGTTCGAAAACCGGATGGAGGGGACCTGATGACCCGCCTCGAGAAACTGAAGGAGAGCCCGTCGCAAACCGCCGGGCCTTACGTGCATATCGGCTGCACGCCGAATTTCTGCGGGATCGAGGGCGTGTTTTCGGAGGATCTGGGCGCGCAGATGGTCACGGCCGGGACCCGCGGCGAGCGGATCTCGGTGACCGGCGTGATCTATGACGGGGCCGGCGCGCCGCTCCGGGACGCGATGGTCGAGATCTGGCAGGCGGACGCCGACGGGCGGATGCCCGGCGGGCGCGATCCGCGGGGCGGCGGCGATCCGGCGTTCTCGGGCTTCGGCAGACAGCCCGCGGACGGGACGACCGGAGAATGGCGGTTCGAGACCATCAAACCCGGTTCTGTGCCGTTCAAGACCGGCGCGCCGATGGCCCCGCATCTGACGTTTTGGATCGTCGCGCGCGGCGTCAATCTCGGCCTTCACACCAGGATGTACTTCCCGGAGGAGACGTCGGCCAACGCGGCCGATCCGGTGCTCGCGCGAATCGAACATCGGGAGCGCGTCGAGACCCTGATCGCGACCGTGGACGGGCCGGGTCGCTACCGGTTCGAGATCCATCTTCAGGGCCCGCGCGAGACCGTGTTCTTCGATATCTGAGGGAGGCCGGCGATGACCGACGCCGCTTCGAGCGAACCCTGCATCCTCTGCGTCGCGATTACGGGGTCGTTGCCGCGGAAAGCGAACAACCCGGCGGTGCCGATCACCGTCGCGGAACAGATCGAGTCGACCCAGGAGGCGTTCGAGGCGGGGGCGACGATCGCGCACTGCCATGTGCGCAATGACGATGAGAGTCCGAGCTCGGACCCGGAGAAGTTCGCGCGCCTCACCGAAGGGCTGCGCGCGCATTGCCCGGGCATGATCGTGCAGCTCTCGACGGGCGGACGCTCGGGCGCGGGGCGGGAGCGGGGCGGGATGCTCTCGATCCGGCCCGACATGGCCTCGCTCAGCGTCGGGTCGAACAATTTCCCGACGCGGGTCTATGAGAACCCGCCGGACCTGGTCGACTGGCTGGCCGAGGAGATGACGCGCTACGAAGTGAAGCCGGAGATCGAATGCTTCGATCTCAGCCATATCCACCAGGCGGCGGCGATGGTCGCGGATGGGCGGCTGGCGCCCGCGCCGCATGTGCAGTTCGTGATGGGCGTCAAAAACGCGATGCCGGCGGACCGGGACGTGTTCGAGTACTACGTCAAGACGGTCCGCCGGCTGCTGCCCGACGCGACCTGGTGCGGGGCGGGGATCGGCGCGCAGCAGCGCGTGCTCAACGCCTGGTCGATCGAACTCGGCGGGCACACACGGACCGGGTTCGAGGACAATGTCCGGCTCGACAAGGAGCGGCTGGCGCCGAGCAACGCCGCGCTTGTGCGGGTCGCGGTCGAGATCTGCGAGGCGCATGGGCGTCGGCCCGCAACCGCCGCGGAGGCGCGGGCGCGGCTCGGGCTTCGGCCGCACTGACCCGGGATCCGCCCCCGGGATCCGTCGAGCGAGCGATCTCGCGCCGCGCCCCGATCGGTCTCGGGGCGCGGTTTTTCGTTTGCCCGGGGGCCATAAGCCCGCAAGGTGCGGGTAACGCGGGGTCGCAAAGGCCGCGAAATAACAAAGATCTGGGAGGATCCGGTGGTCAGCGAAGACGCCAGGGCGGCGCTGCGCGCGCAAGCGCTCGCCTATCACGAGAGTATTCGGCCGGGGAAACTCGAGGTCCGCGTCACCAAACCGATGGCGACGAACCGCGATCTGAGCCTGGCCTACAGCCCCGGCGTCGCGGAAGCCTGCCTCGAAATCGCGAAGGACGAGACCAACGCCGCGCGCTTCACGGGGCGCGGCAATCTGGTGGCGGTGGTGTCGAACGGGACCGCGGTGCTCGGGCTCGGCGATATCGGCCCGGTCGCCTCCAAGCCGGTGATGGAGGGCAAGGCGGCGCTCTTCAAGAAGTTCGCCGGGATCGACTGTTTCGACATCGAGGTGAAGGAGACAGATCCGGAGCGGCTCGCCGACATCGTCGCGGCGCTGGAGCCGACCTTCGGGGCGGTGAACCTCGAAGACATCGCGGCGCCCGACTGCTTCGTGGTCGAGCGGCTCTGTCGGGAGAAAATGTCGATCCCGGTGTTCCATGACGACCAGCACGGCACCGCAATCGTCTGCGCCGCAGCGGCCGTCAACGCGCTGCAGCTCGGGGGCAAGCGGTTCGAGGAGCTTCGGATCGTGACCATGGGCGGCGGGGCGGCGGGGATCGCGTGCCTCAACCTGCTGAAATCGATGGGCGTCCGGCGCGAGAACATCTGCGTGCTGGACCGCAAGGGCGTGATCCATGACCGGCGGAACGATCTGACGCCCGAAAAGGCGCAGTTCGCGATCCATACCGACATGCGCACGCTCGACGATGCGATCGAAGGCGCGGACATGTTCCTCGGGGTCTCGGGGCCAGGCGTGATCTCGGCGGAGCAGGTCGCGAAGATGGCGGATGCGCCGATCCTGTTCACGCTCGCCAACCCGATCCCGGAGATCATGCCGGAGGAGGTGCGGGCGGTGAAGCCGGATGCGCTGATTGCGACCGGGCGCTCGGATTATCCGAACCAGGTCAACAACGTGCTCTGCTTCCCGTTCATCTTCCGCGGCGCGCTCGATTGCGGGGCGACGGAGATCAACGAGGAGATGAAAATCGCCTGCGTCCACGCGATCGCGGATCTGGCGCGCGCGCCGTCGACGGCGGAGGCGGCGCTCGCCTACCAGGGCGAGCGGCTGGTGTTCGGGCCCGATTATCTGATCCCGAAGCCGTTCGACCCTCGTTTGCTGGCCGAGGTCGCGAGCGCGGTCGCGCATGCGGCGTATCGGAGCGGGGTGGCGACGCGGCCGATCGAAGATCTGAACGCTTATCGCGAGAAACTCGACCGCACCGTCTATCGCACCGGCTTTCTGATGAAGCCGATCTTCGAGCGCGCGCGGGCCGTCCGGCGCAGGGTGGTGTTCGCGGAGGGCGAGGATGAGCGGGCGCTCCGAACCGCGCTCGCGATGAAGGAGGAGGGCGCCAATCATCCGATCCTGATCGGGCGGCCTCAGGTGCTGGCGGATCGCTGCGAGCGCTACGGGCTTCCGCTGACGCCGGGCGAGGATTTCGACATCTGCAACCCGGAGGACGATCCGCGTTTCAACGAATACTGGGGGCTCTATCACGAGCTGAACTCGCGCGACGGCGTGACGCCCGATCTGGCGCGCGCGATCCTGCGGACCAACGCCACCGCGATCGGTGCGGTGATGGTGCAGCGCGGCGAGGCCGACAGCCTCGTTTGCGGGCTGTTCGGCCAGTATCTCTGGCATCTGCAATACATCCGCAACGTGCTCTGTCGCGACGGGACGCGCTCGGCGATCGGGGCGCTGGCGGTGATGCTGATGGAGGAGGGGCCGATCTTCATCGCCGACAGCCAGGTGCATGTGAATCCGACGGCGGAAGAGCTGGTCGAGATCGCAAGGGCGGCGGCGGCGGAGGTCCGGCTGTTCGGGATCGACCCGAAAGCGGCTTTCATCAGCGCCTCAAACTTCGGCAACCTTCAAACCGCCGAGTCGCTCAAGATGCGTCGCGCGGTCGAGCTGCTGCGGGAAACCGACGCCGATTTCGAGTTCGATGGCGAGATGCATGTCGATGTCGCCGTCGATGAAAAGCTGCGCGCCAACTCCTATCCGGACTGTCGCCTCACCGGTCCCGCGAACCTGCTGATCATGCCGACGCTCGACGCTGCGAGCGCGCTCAAGAACGGCCTCAAATCGCTGTCCGGCGGGCTCCAGGTCGGGCCGATCCTGATGGGGCTCGGCGGCGCCGCGCACATCGTGACGCCGTCGATCACCGCCCGGGGGCTGATCAACGTCGCGGCGCTGGCCGGAGCCGGCGAGTTCGGGGCGGCTGCGGCGGAGTAGCGGTCCGTCTTGAGCGCAAGATTCTGGGCGCAAGATTTTGGGCGCCAGGTTTTGGGCGCCGGGTCGCGAAGGTCGCAGGGCCGTTTGTGATCCGTCCTGAGATGGCGCCGCCCCGTCGCCGTCGATAGGGTGCGGTGCGACGGGCGGGCGGCGTCGCGCCGCCGGTCCGGGACGGCTTGGCGGGAGAGGGCGGGATGGCGGACAATCCGATCGACAGCACGGCGAAGGAAAACGCGGACGAGGCGGTGTTTCGGACGGCGGCGCTCGAGTATCACTCGGACGCGCCAGCGGGGAAGCTCGAGATCCGAGCGACCAAGCCGCTCGCGACCCAGCGCGACCTGGCGCTCGCGTACAGCCCCGGCGTCGCGGAGGCGTGTCTCGAAATCCAAGCCGATCCGAGTCTCGCGGCGACCTACACGGCGCGGGGCAATCTGGTCGCGGTGGTCTCGAACGGCTCGGCGGCGCTCGGCCTCGGGAATATCGGCGGGCTCGCCTCGAAACCGATCATGGAGGGCAAGGCCGTCCTCTTCAAAAAATTCGCCAATATCGACTGTTTCGACATCGAGGTGAACGAGAGCGACCCGGAGCGACTGGCGGAGATCGTCCGGGCGCTCGAGCCGACCTTCGGCGCGGTGAACCTCGAGGACATCAAGGCGCCGGACTGCTTCATCGTCGAGCAACGCTGCCGGGCCTCGATGAACATCCCGGTGTTCCATGACGACCAGCATGGCACGGCGATCGTGGTGGGCGCGGCGGCGAGCAACGCGCTCGCGCTGGTGGGCAAGCGGTTCGAGGACATCAAGGTGGTCTCGACCGGAGGCGGCGCGGCCGGGATCGCGTGTCTCAATCTGCTGCTGAAACTGGGCGTCAAGCGCGAGAATGTCTGGCTCGTCGATCTTGACGGCGTGGTCTATCGCGGCCGGGCGGAAGGGATGACGCCGCAGAAGGCGGAGTACGCGCAGGAGAGCACGCTCCGGACGCTCGCGGAAGCGATCCAGGGGGCGGACCTGTTTCTCGGGTTGTCGGGGCCGAACGTCCTCAAGCCGGAGATGGTTCGGGACATGGCGAAGGACCCGGTGGTGTTCGCTCTCGCCAATCCCACGCCCGAGATTCTGCCGGATGTCGCGCGGGCGGCGCGCCCCGACGCCGTGATCGCGACCGGGCGCTCCGACTTTCCGAACCAGGTCAACAACGTTCTGTGCTTTCCGTTCATCTTCCGCGGGGCGCTCGATGTCGGCGCGACGGAGATCAACGACGCGATGCAACTGGCCGCGACGCGGGCGATCGCGGAGCTGGCGCGGGCGCCGATCTCCGCGGAGGCGGCGCGCGCTTATGCGGGCGAGACGCTGGTGTTCAGCCGCGACTACCTGATCCCGAAGCCGTTCGACCCGCGCCTGTTGTCCAAGGTGGCCGGCGCCGTGGCGGAGGCCGCGATGCAGAGCGGCGCCGCGACGCGCCCGATCGAGGATCTGCACGCCTACCGCAATCAGCTCGACCGCTTCGTCTATCGCTCGGGCTTTCTGATGAAGCCGATCTTCGATCGGGCTCGGAGCTCGGACGGGGCGCGGCGGATCGTGTTCGCGGAGGGCGAGGATCCGCGGGTGTTGCAGGCGGCGAACGCGATGCGCGAGGAAGGCATGGACCGCCCCGTTCTGGTCGGGCGGCCGCGCGTCATCGAGGCTCGCGCCCGGCGGCTCGGGCTCGATCTGCCGCTCGTCGAGGGGCCGGGCGAGGATCAGGCGGCCGGGGTCGCGGTCGTCAACCCGGAGGACGATCCGCGCTATGACGACTATTGGCGCACCTATCACAAGCTGACCGAGCGCACCGGCGTGTCGCCGGACCTCGCCCGGGCGATCCTGCGCACCAACAGCACGGCGATCGCCGCCGTGATGGTGCAACGGGGCGAGGCGGCCTCGATGGTCTGCGGCGCGTTCGGCCAATACGATTGGCACCTGCGCTACGTATCGGCGATCCTCGGGCGGGGCGGGCGACGGCGCGCGATCGGCGCGCTCAGCACGATGATCCTCGACAGCGGGCCGGTGTTCATCGCCGACACGCATGTGCATGACGATCCCTCGCCGGAGCAGATCGTTGAGATCGCACGGGCGGCGGCGGCGGAGGTGCGGCGCTTCGGCGCGCAGCCGAAATGCGCGCTGATCAGCGCTTCGAACTTTGGAACGCTCGACACTCCAGGCAGCCGCAAGATGCGTAAGGCGGTGGAGATCCTCGAGAAGCTCGACGGGACGGGCCGCGTCGATTTTCCGTTCGAGGGGGAGATGCAGGCGGACACCGCGCTCGACCCGACGGTGCGCGAACGGCTGTTTCCCAATGCGCGGTTCGAAGGGGCGGCGAACCTTCTGGTCATGCCCAATCTCGAATCCGCGAGCGCCACGAAGAACGTCTTGAAGTGCCTGGCCAACGGGCTTCAGGTCGGTCCGATCCTGATGGGCTTCGACGGGGTGGCGCATATCGTGACGCCGTCGATCACGGCGCGCGGGCTGCTCAACATCGCCGCGCTCGCCGGGGCGCAGGCGCAGTCAGACAACGCGGGCTGAGCCCTGCGCGGGCCAGTGGCCGACTGGAACTTTCATCTACGGCGAAGATTAGGTATTCTAGCGCTGCGGTGCGAGGAATAGAGGGATCTATGGGATGTCCGCGCACACTGAATTGATACCCGAGCGCGCGAACAGGCTGCTGATCGCGGGGCTAGTGGCCGTTAATCTGCTGCAATTCTTGATTGTACCGATCTTTTTGGCGCCGTTGGATCCGCTCTGGGGCCTGTTGTTGATACTGCCGGTGCTGGTCAGCACGCCCTATTGGTCGGTGATTCATGAGGCGATCCACGGTCATCTGCTGCGCGACAAGCGGAGCAATGATTTCTGGGGCCGGGTCCTCTGCGTGCTGTTCGGCTCGCCGTTTCAGCTCTTGCGGCTCGGACATCTGATGCACCACCGGTTCAATCGGACGCCGATCCAGCGCTCGGACGTCTCCGACGAACAGGAACGGCCGGGCCTCGCCGAGAAGCTCTGGTACTATCACCTGATCCTCGGCGGCCTGTGGTTTTGGGAGTTTGTGGCCTCGGCGATGGCCTTGTTGCCGGATCAGTTCTACAAGCCGTTGGTGCGGATCGCGTTCGGCGAGCATGCGCCGGATGGGCGTACGATGTGGCGCGCGGCGAAGACGCAACTGCTGGCCGAGCCCGGACGAAGCCGGATGCGTTTCGACGGGCTGCTGATCTGCCTGCTGTTCGCCGGGAGTTTCTGGCTCTACGGCGCGTTCTGGTGGATGCTGGCGCTGGCTCTGGCGGGCCGGGCGTTCCTGGTGTCGTTCTTCGACAACGCTTATCATTACGGCAATCTGCTCGAAGATGTGAAAGCCGGTTACAATCTCCGCCTGCCGCGGTGGGCGGAGCGGTTCGCGCTCTATTTCAACATGCACGAAGTTCACCACCGCGATCCCAATCTGCCCTGGTCGGCGCTGCCCGCGCGGTTCGAGAAAGACGGCGACCGGTATCATCTCGGATACGTCTACGCCGGCGTGCGGCAGCTCTGGGGGCCGATCCCCGAGCCGGAGGCGGCGGAGGGCAAGCTCGACTCAAGGCTTCTGACGCGGGATCCGGAGCAGGATCCCACCCGCGGGATCGTTGAGCAAACCGGCATGGGCGCGACGTAGAGGCGGCGTGTCGACCACGGTCTTTCGACGCGATCGTGCGCGGCTTCAAACCAATCAGGCGAGATGAGGCTCAGGATGGCGCTCGAGCGTTGCGTGACCGAGATGGGAATGGGCGTCGACGTCCATGGCCGGGACTATACGCGCGCCGCGCAGCGGGCGGTCAGCGACGCGATCCGACATTCGAGCCTCAGCCTGTTCAAGGCGATCGGCAAAAGTCGCGACGATATGGTGATCGAGGTCGTGATCGGCGCGCCCGAGCCCGATCAGGTCGACCGGGAGGCGGTCGCCCGCGAGTTGCCCTACG
>JBCBRF010000049.1:0-21727 GCA_039819865.1 Pseudomonadota bacterium
GGCGGTCTCGCCCTCGGGCGAGGAGCGCGAGATCGCGCTCGATCCGGCGGGACCTGGCCTCTGGCGCGCCTTGGTCGAGACCGAGGAGCTGGGACTGCATCGTCTTTCGGACGCGCCGGGATCCGCGGTCGAGGAGGCTCCCCTGTCGGCGGTCGCCGTCGTCGGCCCGCCCTCGCCGCAGGAGTTCGCCAATCCGATCTCGACCGCGGACCGGCTGGCCCCGCTGATCGAGGAGACCCGCGGCGGCGTCGAACGGCTGAAGGAGGACGGGGTCCCGAGCCTCCGCCGAGTCTCCGCCCGCCGCAGCCCGAGCGGGGACGGTTGGGTCGGACTGGTCCGGCGCGAGGCCTATGAGGTCCGCGGCGCGACCTTGAGCCCGCTCGCCCCGAGTTGGCTCGCCTTCGCCATGGCCGCCCTGTTCCTGGTCGCCGCCTGGCGGGTCGAGGGCCGCTGAAGCCTCAAGCCGGCCCCGCCCCGCGGCCGGCCCGGCGCGCTCTCCCGCCCCTGCGCCGTCATGCGGGCTGAGAGGGCCTTTTAGCCCACCCCGAGCGCGCCGGGCGGGAGAACTGGGGAGAAGTGGGATCGGTGTGGGGCGGCGTGAGAAGCTCCGCCCACCAGCGCGAACGGCTTGGAGCCGGCGCGCGCCCGGGCCTCCGGGTCAGGCGTCGCCCGAGAGCGCCAGGACCCGGCTGATCTCGGTGAGCGACCGGCCGCTCTCCGCCGCCCAGGCGTTGAACGCCGCCTGCGTCGCCGCCAGCCCGGCTTTCGAGGTCGGCGCTTTGTCGACCACGCCCGCCCGGACCAGCGCGGCGATCACATCGCGCGACAGCACGAAGCTCTCCTTACCGATCCCGCGCAGGAAGTACTGCGCGGTCGTCCCGCCCATCCGCGCCGCCTCCCGCTTCAGGCGATTGAGCAGGCCCACATAGTCCGACGCCGGCCACTCTGCGATCGCCCGCGCGGCCGAGCCCCGCTCCTGGGCGAGCCTCTGGAGAAAGATGGCGTTGTCGCGCACCGCCTCGATCTTCTTGGCGTGACGCACGATTCCCGCATCGCCGAGCAGCCGGTCGAGATCCGCGTCGGACATCAACGTCCAGCGCCCGACCGGGAAGCCCTCGAACGCCGCCTCGAAGCCCGCCCACTTGCCGTCGATCACCGACCAGTTGAAACCGGCCTGGAACACCCGGCGCGTCATTTCCGAGAGAATCCGGTCGTCCCCGAGCGCGGCGATCTCGGCCGCCGTCTTCTCGCCGGTCGCGGTCGGCGCGATCCGGGTCTCGAGCGCGTCCGCCCCGCCATGGCGCTCGGCCGCGCGCGCGAAGATCGCCGCGAAGGGCTCCGCCCGCCTCAGTGTCTTGGCTTCGCTGTCGCGGCTCATTGCGCCCGGCTCAACGCCAAATGCGCCCCAAGCCCGATCAGCGCCGACCCGCCGACCGCCCGCGCGATCCGCGCCCCCGCGCCGCTCGACCTCACCACGCGCACCACCCGCTCGGTCAGGAACACCGTGACGATGTCGGCGCCCGTGAACAGCGCGTTCACGATTGTCCCGAGCGTGAGCAGCTGGAGCCAGACCGGCCAGGCGGCCGCCGGATCGACGAACTGTGGCAGGAAGGCGATGAAGAACAGCGCCGCCTTCGGGTTCAGGACCTCGACCGCGACGCTCTCGACGAACGCACGGCGCGCCGTCTTCGCCTGAACGGTGGGCGGCTCGGCCCGCTTCTGCGGCGCCAGCATCTTCAGGCCGAGCCAGACCAGATAGGCCGCGCCGAACAGCTTGAGCGCCAGATAGGCGGTCGGCACATGCGCGAGCATCGCGGAGAGCCCGAGCGTCGCCCCCAGCACATGGACGTATCCGCCGGTATGGATGCCGAGCGCCGCCGCCAGCCCCGCGCGCCGCCCCCGCGCCAGCGTCTGCGCCGCGGTGTAGAGGAGTGCGGGCCCCGGGAAGAACGCGAACATCAGGCTCGCGATGAAGAACGGGATCAACAGGTCGGCGGACGGCATGGCGCGGCTCCAGAGCGAGGGCGAACGAAAGTCGCGCGCAATCGAGCGCCGATCAAGGGTCGCCGCTCACCCGTTTTCGTCTCGGAGCGCCCGTCGCTTCATCCGATCCGCCAACCGCCGCCGAGCAGACGGCGTCTCCGCGAGTCCGTGCTCCGTCGCCGCCCAGCGCTCGAGGAAATGCCCCGACAGCGCCAGCGCCTCGGCGAAACCCTGCGCGTCGCACGACTCGCCGAGCCGGAGGAACGCCGGCAGCGCCAGCATCCGCTCCGCATAGGGCGCGCCCGCCGCCCGGCTGACGGCCCGGCCCGATTTCGGCGAGACGTAGATCAGCTCCTGCGTCGTCCCCGTCGCCGCACAGCTCGACAGGTCGAGCCCGAAGCCGAGCGTCTCGAGCAACAGAAGCTCCCAATGCGCATAGACCGTCGGCCAGATCTCGGGCGTCTCGAGCGCGTCGAGAAGCGCGAGCGTCGGCCCGTAGAGCGCGGGCTGCGCCTCCCGCTCGGGGAGGAAGGCCGACAGCAGCCCGCAGACCGAGGCGAGCGCCGCCAGCGCGTCCGGGTCGTCGAGCAGCCGCCCGGCGCGCGACCGGATCGGCTCCACCGTGAAAAAGCCGAGATGGGTCTCGAGCCGGCCGCGCCACGCGACGGACAGCTGCGCGCCCGGTTGGAGCATGCCTGCGCGCTTGCCCGACGCCCCGCCGCGGACGAGCCCCACGCAGCGGCCCCGCGTCTCGGTCAGCACTTCGATGATCGCGGCGTTCTCGCCGTGCGGGCGCGCCGCAAGCAGCGCGCCTTCGTCTCGCCAATCCATGTCCGCGAGTATAGCGGCGCGCGGGCGCGTCGACAGCTGCGCTGCGCCGCGGCGATCGA
This sequence comes from Pseudomonadota bacterium, assembly GCA_039819865.1. Classification (GTDB taxonomy): domain Bacteria; phylum Pseudomonadota; class Alphaproteobacteria; order Rhodobacterales; family Rhodobacteraceae; genus JBCBRF01. The sequence continues at coordinate 2,874 of JBCBRF010000049.1, forward strand.
CAAGGTCGCCCCCGACGCGGAGTACGACCCTCGGGCGAACGCCACGGGCGCCAAGTGTGAGATGGCGCTGAAGGCCGCGGGCGCGTCCGACGCGATGCACGAATATCCGGGCGCGATCACGGCTTCCACAACAACGCGACCCAGCGCGACGACGAGGCGGCGGCCGAACGCGCCTGGTCGCGCACCATCGATCTGGTCAAGCGCCGTCTGGTCTGACCGCGGCGACGGAGGCCGGCGCCCGGCGCAGGCGCCTGGGCTCACTCCGCGATCGGGTCCTGGAGGAAATGCCGCCCCTGGGCGTCCTCGATCTCCAGGATCCACAGATCCGGATCGAACCGCGCCTGCTTTTCGAGCCGGGCGTCGACCTCCGGTTCCGGAGCGGGGTCCGGCCCCACCAGCCACATCCAGCCGCTCCGCCCGTCGCCGAAGCTTGCGCCGGTGAGCGCCCGCGAGAGCGCTTCCCGCGGCGACGGCCCTGGCTGGATCACCTTGATCGCAACCGCGCCCGACTGCGCCGCCCCGCGCCGCGCGACCTGCGCCGACGCGCCCTCGGTCTCGACCACCCGGATCATCGCGGCGATCCACATCTCCGAGGTGACGCGCGCGCTCATTCCTTCCCCGGCGGCTCGAGGCCCATCGCCACATAGCGGTCGGGCTCGGTCAGCCAGTCCGGCCGCACGGCGACCCGCAGGAACAGATGCGCCGGCCGCTCGATCAGTGCCGCGATGTCCACCCGCGCTTGGCTGCCGACCGCCCGGATGGCCTCGCCGCCCTTGCCGAGCACGATCCCCTTATGCCCGTCCCGCGCCACATAGATCACCTGTTCGATCCGCGCCGAGCCGTCCTTCAGATCCGTCCAGCTCTCGGTCTCGACCGTGAGCTGGTAGGGCAGTTCCTGATGCAGCCTGAGCGTCAGCTTCTCGCGCGTGATCTCGGCGGCGAGCATCCGGATCGGCAGATCCGAGACCTCGTCCTCCGGGAAATGCCACGGCCCCTCGGGCGCCCGCGCCGCGAGCCAGGCCTTCAGGTCCGCCACCCCGTCCCCGTTCTCCGCCGAGATCAGGAACACCTCCGCGAAGGCGCACCGCGCCGAGAGATCCGCGACCAGCGCCAGCAGCGTCTCGCGCCGGACCCGGTCGATCTTGTTCACGGCGAGCGCGATCGGCCGGTCGCCCGCTTTCTCGGGCAGGCTCTCCAGGATCCGCTCCACCCCCTCGGTGACGCCGCGTTGCGCCTCGACCATCAGCACCACGACGTCGGCGTCCGCCGCCCCGGTCCAGGCCGCCGACACCATCGCCCGGTCGAGCGCGCGCTTCGGCGCGAACAGCCCCGGCGTGTCGATGAACACGATCTGCGAGCGCCCTTCGATCGCGACCCCCCGCACCCGCGTCCGAGTGGTCTGCACCTTGTGCGTGACGATCGAGACCTTGGCCCCGACCATGCGGTTCAGAAGCGTCGACTTCCCGGCGTTCGGCTCGCCGATCAGGGCGACGAAGCCGCACCGCGTCGGCGCCGCCGCCGTTTCCGCATCATGTCGTTCGGCCTCACTCATTGGCGTTCGCATCCTCCGTTTCGGCCTCGATCCGCGCCAACAGCGCCGCCGCCGCCATCTGCTCGGCGCCGCGCTTCGAGTTGGCCTCTCCGATCGCGCTGCGCCCGTCCGATAGCGCGACCGACACGCGGAACAGCGGCGCGTGGTCCGGCCCCTCGCGCGACACGAGCCCATAGGCCGGCAACGGCCGCCCGCGCCCCTGCGCCCATTCCTGGAGCGCCGTCTTGGCGTCGATCGGCGCCGCCCCCTGCGCCTCCAGCCGACTTCCCCACTGCGCCAGGATGAACGCGCGCGCCGCTTCGAAGCCGCCATCGAGATAGACCGCGGCGATCACCGCCTCCATCGCATCCGCCAGCAGCGCCGACTTCCGCCGCCCGCCGCTCGCCGCCTCCGCCCGCGCCATCGTCAGATGCGCGCCGATATCGAGGCTTTCGGCCACCGCCGCGCAGGTTTCCTTGCGCACCAGCGCGTTCAGTCGCGGCGCGAGCGTCCCCTCGCTCTCCTGGGGCCGCCGCTCGAGCAGCGCCTCCGCGATCACGAGGCCGAGCACCCGGTCCCCGAGAAACTCGAGCCGCTGATTGTCCGATTGCGCCGGCCCCGCCGCCGAGACATGAGTCAACGCCTCTTCGAGCAGTTCCCGGCGCGCGAACGGGCGGCCGAGACGCTTTTCAAGGCGGGAGAGTGGCGGCGATTTCCGGCGAGGGGGCGTCATCGCCCGTGTCATGGACCGGAATTGGGCGCGATGTCGATCCAGAACCGATCCGTGTCGAACGCGGTCGAGAACAGCACCCGGCCGTTCTTGTGACGCAAATTCTCGAGCGGGACCATGCCGAGGCCGCCCGCCGTCTGAGGGACCCGGCTGTCGAGCGCGTTGTCGCGATGATCGCCGAGCAGGAAGGCATGGCCCTCCGGCACGCGCGCCTCCGCCGTCGTGTCGAGCGGCCCCGCGAGAGCGTCGAGCGTTTCATAGCGCGCGCCGTCGGCCGAGACCTCCTCGAACCGCGGGATCGCACAGACCTCGCGGTCAGGATCCGGCCGTGCGCAGGCCGGGCCGATCGCTGAACGCGGCTGTTCGAATGGCGCAAGCGCTCGCCGCTCCGCCGGCGCCCCGTTCACCACCGGTCGCCCCTCGACCATCGCGACACGGTCCCCGGACAGCCCGACGACTCGGCTCACGAACAGCACGCCCGGTCTGGCCGGATGCTCGAGCACCACGACGTCGCCGCGTCGAACTTCGTCGATCGGGCCCAGCGGTCCGGCCCAGAGATAGTCGCCGGGTAGAAGCGTCGGCGTCATCGAGCCGCTGGGGATCGTGAAAGGGCGCGAGCCGGCGCCGACCGACCAGAGCGCCGCCAACATGAGCGCCCCGACCATCGCCGCCAGCCCGATCGCAATCCGCGCCGTCCACATCGCAGGCGTCCCTCGACCGATCCGCGCGCGTCTGGGCTCACTCGATCCACTTGAAGAACCGGTCGCCCCGCCAAGTCCAGAAGCTGAAGAACGAGCCGCGCGCCGAGAACAGGATCATCTCGGCCCGCCCGACGAGGTTCTCCGCCGGCACGAAACCGATGCCGCCCTCGAGCGGCGACCGCCGGCTGTCGAGCGAGTTGTCGCGATTGTCGCCCATGAAGAAGTAGTGCCCTTCAGGCACCACATAGACCCGAGTATTGTCGCTCGACCCGAGCACGCCGTCCGCATCCAGCACGAAATGCGAGCGCCCGTTGGGCAGGGTCTCGACCGAGCGATACTTGATGCAAGTCTCGCGGTCCGCGGTCCGTTCCGAGCAAAGCTGCGTGCCGCCGACGCCCCGGCTCTGCACCGGCTCCCGAAAGTCGGTGACCCGCCGCAGGCCCACCGGCTCGCCATTCAGATGCAGCACGCCGCGGATCAACTGAATGCGATCGCCCGGCAGGCCGACCAGCCGCTTGATATAGTCTGTCGAGGTGTCTCCGGGCTGTTTGAAGACGATCACGTCCCCGCGCTCGGGCGTCGCCCCGAGCAGTCGGCCGCCGAAGGACGGCAGCAAATCGCCATAGGGCAGCGAAAACCGAGAATATCCGTAGGCGTATTTCGAGACGAACAGGTAATCGCCAATCAGCAGCGTCGACTTCATCGAGCCCGACGGGATCGAGAACGGCTGAAAAAGAATTGTCCTGAACGCCAGAGCGATCAAGAGCGCGTAAATCACAGTACGAAAGATGTCGCCGACCGATTCTTTGGATCGCTCCGTCGGTTCGGCGTCGCTGTGGTCGTCGCGCACCCTCAATCCCCTCTATTCAACCGGCGCGTTGTCCGCCGCGTCCGATATGTTGTCAAGCAGCCGCCGGTCACGATCCGGTTCGGGGGCGCCGCGCCGCGTCCATTCGGGCGCGCATTTCGCGCACCGCGCCGTCCAGGCCCATGAACACGGCCTCTCCGATCAGGAAATGCCCGATGTTGAGCTCCACAAGCTCCGGAATCTCGGCGACGGGCCCGACGTTCTCGAAGGTCAGCCCGTGCCCGGCATGGACTTCGAGCCCGGCCGCCGCCGCAATCCGCGCGCCCTCGGCGAGCTTCGCGCGCTCCGCCTCGACCCGCTCGGCGTCGCCCTCCAGAAACGCGTCCGCATAAGCGCCCGCGTGCAATTCGACCACGGGCGCCCCGATGCGCGCCGAGGCCTCGATCTGCCGACCGTCCGCTTCGATGAACATCGAGATCCGGCATCCCGCTTCGGCCAGCGGCGCGATGAACGCGGCGAGCCGGTTATCGTCCCCCGCGACCTCCAGCCCGCCCTCCGTCGTCCGCTCCTCGCGACGCTCCGGGACCAGACAGACCGCGTGCGGCTTCAGCTCCAGCGCCAGAACCCGCATCTCCTCGGTCGCGGCCATTTCGAAATTGAGCGGCAGTCCGATCTCGGCGCGCAGCCGGCGCATATCCTCGTCGCGGATATGGCGCCGATCCTCTCGCAGATGCGCGGTGATCCCCTCGGCCCCCGCCGCCTCCGCCGCCAGCGCCGCCCGCACCGGGTCCGGGTGAGGCCCGCCGCGGGCGTTTCGCAGCGTGGCGACATGGTCGATATTGACGCCGAGGCGCAAGGGAGGGGCGGTGCGCTGGTTGCTCTGGGACATCGGATCATTCGCAGTGTTGAAAGGAGCCGGGACGGCGGTTTCCGGAACGCCGAAGCTTGGGCGCCGCGTCAAAACATAGGCCGCTGAGGATCGGAGCCGACGGGTCAAGGGCGAATACTCGTCGGCCGGCCTCGCTCGACCGGCGGCGGCCTCAGCCGGTGTTGCGTTCCGGCGTCGGCTTTACGGCGCCGGCGACGCCGAGCGTGGGGCGCGCCGCGCGAGGCCGCGCGGACGTGGCGACGGTCGTCTCCATCACCCCCGGCTCGCCGCCATTCTGCGAGTCCGCGCCGCCGGCGTTCCGCCCGGCGCGCAGCCGTCGGGCGATGAGATCCCGCGCCCGCGTCTCGAGCACGGTGCGGCGCCGGTCCTGGAACCGCGCCACCACCGGCCGCAGCAGCGCATAGCAGACCGCTGCGCTGACGATCCCTGGAACCAGACCGCCGATCAGATACGGCGTGAAGATGCTCTCGAGGAAGGCGAAGGGTTTCTCGGTCACGAACGCCCAGGTCAGATGGTCGAGGTCCTCGACCCCGTCGTTCCGCGCCAGGATCCAGTTGCCGGTCTTCAGGCTGAGCGCGGCGATCAGCGGGAACGAGAGCGGATTGCCGAAGATCGTCCCGAAGGCGGCCGCGATCAGGTTACCGCGCACGAGCAGCGCATAGGCCAGCGCGACCAGGATATGCAGCGTGAAGAACGGGCTGAACGACGCGAGCACGCCGCAGGAGAAGCCGATCGCGATCCGATGCGGCGTATCGGGAAGCCTCTGCACGCGCTTCCCGATATAGCGGAAGCCTCGGCGCCAACCTTTCTTGGGCATGACAAGATCGCGCATGCGATCCAAGAAGCCCAGTTTTTCTCGGCGCTTGAAGATCATGTCGACGCCACCTTAAGACCCGGCCGCCGCCGCGGGCGCGGCGTCGCTGCGACGACTGCCGGGCTTCACCGCGGGGATCGCAGCCAATTCCGGCGGCACCATGTCCGGCGGATAGGCGGGCGCGTCGATCTCCAGAAGCGAGGTCAACGGGACGCCGAGATCAGCCGAGCCGCCTGAGCGGTCGATCAGGCACGCCGCGGCGACCGTGCGCCCGCCGGCCGCCTCGATCGCCGCGATGCACTCGCGAGAGGATTTCCCCGTGGTGACCACGTCTTCGATCATCAGGCACCGCGCGCCCGGGGGCATGTCGAAGCCGCGCCGAAGATGGAACACCCCGTCCGGCCGCTCCATGAAGACCGAGGGCGCGCCGAGCCAACGCGCCGTCTCGTAGCCGACGATGACGGCCCCCATGGCCGGAGAGACGCAGAGGTCGAACGCGTCCTCCCCATGCCGCGACCGCACCCGCGTCGCGAGCGCGCTGCAGACCCGGGCCCCGCGCGCCGGATCCATCATCACGCGCGCGCATTGCAGATAGACCGCGCTGCGCAGTCCCGAGGACAGAATGAAGTGCCCCTCGAGCAGGGCGTCCGCCGCGCGGAACTCCTCGAGCGCGCGCTCACGCGTCATCTCTGCGCCTTCCGAGCTCTGGTCCGGTGCGATCGCCGCGCCCGTCGGCTCAGTGAAGGATCCGCCCTGGCTCACTCTCGCCTCCCTCCGTCGCCGTCTCTGCGGCGTCCGCTTCTACCCGCGTCGCGCCGGGGCCCGCCGCCACGGCTGGACGCAGACGGCCGGCTTCCGCGACCGTCGGCTGGGCGTTCAGCGCTGTCAGAATGTTGGAGAGGTGCCGCAAGTCCCGGACTTCCAACTCCACGCGCAGCTTAAAATAGTCGGGTTTACGGTCCGCAAAAGAGAGGTTGTCGATATTCGCGCCGGAGCGGCCGAGCAACGTGCAAATTTGCCCGAGCGCGCCAGGTTCGTTGGCGAGCAGCAGTTCGATCGTGGCCAGATGGTCGGCGGCCTCGGCGGCGTCCGGCGCCCAGGCGACGTCGACCCAGCGCTCCATCGCATCCTCGTGGGCTTCCAGGCTCGGACAATCGATCGCGTGAAGCCGGAGCCCGGTGTTCGGCTCGTGCAGAGCGACGATCCGCTCGCCTGGCAGCGGCCTGCAGCACGGCGCGACGGGCAGCCGCATCGCATCGCCGCGCGCATGTCCCGCGCCGCGCCGGTTGACGACGATCTGCGGCCGGTTCGGATCCGCTGGCGGCGGCGCGCCGGCTTGGATCGCCGCCGCGTGCTCCGGATAGACCGCCTCCAGCGCCTGCGCCGCCGTCATCCGCGCCGCGCCGATCTCCGCCAAGAGGCTCTCGGCGTCGGGCAGGCCGAGCTTTTGCGCCGCGGTCTCCATCGCTTTCACGGAATAGGCGATCTCGGCCCGCTCGAACACGCGGCCGACCAGTCGCGCGCCGAGATCCGCGGCCTCCTCGCGCTCTTGGTTGCGAAGCGTCCGCCGGATCGCCGCCCGCGCGCGCCCGGTCTTCGCGATCGTCTGCCAGACGGGCGAGGGCCGCTGGCCGTCGGACTGCAGGATCTCGATGCTCTGCCCGGTCCGCAGCTCGGTCCAGAGCGGCGCCCGCACCCCGTTGATCTTCGCGCCGACCGCCGTATGGCCGAGCCCGGTATGGATCGCATACGCGAAATCGAGCGCGGTCGCGCCCTGCGGCAGGCTCACGACGTCGCCCTTCGGCGTAAAGCAGAAGATCGTGTCGAAGCTCATCTCGAGCTTCGCTTCCTCGAGAAACTCCTCGGGCAGCGCATCGTTCGGCCCGGCTCGCTCCACCCGCTCGACCAGATCGCGCAGCCAGCGGAACGGGTCGACCGAGAACGGGTTCGCCCCGCGCACGCCGTTGCGATAGGCCCAGTGCGCCGCGACCCCGGTCTCCGCAACCTCGTGCATCTGCTGCGTCCGGATCTGGATCTCGATCCGCGCGCCCCGGAGCCCGATCACGGTGGTGTGGATCGAGCGGTAGCCGTTGGCTTTCGGGTGAGAGAGGTAATCCTTGAAGCGCCCCGGCACCGCTGGAAACGCGCGATGGATCACCCCGAGCGCGCGATAGACGTCCTCCTCGCTCTGGGTGATCACGCGAAAGCCGATGATGTCCGAGAGCTGCTCGAAGCCGACCTGTTTGGTCTGCATCTTCCGCCAGATCGAATAGGGCCGCTTCTCGCGCCCAGAGACCTCCGCCTCCACCTCGGCCTTTGCGAGCTTGGCGCGCAGCTCGTCGATCACCGCCGGCGCGGCGTTCTCCCCGGTGGTCTTCTTCAGGTGCACGAACCGCCGCATCACGGAGAGCCGCGCCTCGGGCTGCAGCACCGCGAAGCAAAGATCCTCCAGCTCCTCGCGAATCGACTGCATCCCCATCCGTCCGGCCATCGGCGCGAAGATGTCGAGCGTCTCCCGCGCGATCCGCTCACGCTTGTCCGGGCGCAGATGGCTGATCGTGCGCATGTTGTGGAGCCGATCGGCGAGCTTAACCAGCAACACCCGCGGATCGCGCGCCATCGCGACCAGCAGTTTACGCAGGTTCTCCGCCTGCGCCTCCTCGCGCGAACGCAGCCTGAGTTTCGAGAGCTTGGTGACGCCGTCGACCAGCTGCGCGATCTCGACCCCGAAACTCGCCTCGATCTCCTCGGGCGTCGCGACCGTGTCCTCGACGGTGTCATGGAGCAGGGCGGTGACGATCGTCGCGTCGTCGAGGCGGAGATCGGTCAGGATCGCCGCCACCTCGACCGGATGATTGAAATAGGGTTCGCCGCTCGCACGCGTCTGGCCGCCATGCATTTTGACGCCGAACACATAGGCGCGGTTCAGCAGCGCCTCATCCGTGTTCGGATTGTAGGCGCGAACCTTTTCGACGAGTTCAAACTGACGGATCATCTCCGGCGACCTCGGTTCCCGATCGCCGAGCGTAGCGGCCTGCGGCCGGCCGCGTCACCCCATTCCGTGCGCCTTATGGGTCCGCGGACGACGCAGCGCGCGCCGGCGGACCGCCGATCGATCAGCCGATCGGGTCTTCCGCCTGCAGCGCGCGCAGCAGGGCCTCTTCGGTGAGGTCCTCGGGTCCCGAGGAGGTCTCGCCGACCAGCTCGGCCATCCGGTCTTCTTCGGGCTCGTCGACTTCGACATGGCGCTGCAGCGCCTCGATCGCGTCCTCTTGCAGGCCATCGATCCGCAGCTTCTCGTCGGCGATCTCCCGGAGCGCGACGACGGCGTTCTTGTCGCGCTCGCGCTCGACGAGGGGCTCCGAACCGGCCGCGATCACGCGGGCGCGGTGCGACGCCAACATGACGAGATCGAAACGATTGGGGACTTTGTCGACGCAATCCTCGACGGTGACGCGCGCCATGCCAGCTCCGAAAGATAGATGGAATTCGCGCATTACTTAGTCGGATCGGGCGCGGCGCACAACCTCGACCTGAGGTGCGACGTCGGCGCCGTCAGTCGGCCGCGCTTGCGTCGCCGCCGCCCGGCGCCGCCATCGGCCGAGCGCCCGCCCGCTCCTCGGCCGGCAGCGCCCGCCACATCTCCTCGGTGGTCCGCCCCAGGATCGGGTGCCGCCAATCCGGGGCGATCTCGCGCATCGGCCCGAGGACGAACGCCCGGTCTTGCAGGCGCGGATGCGGCAGGATCGCCTGCTCGGGCGTCCGCTTCGTCCATTGATCCTTCGGCAGCGAGATCCAGGTCCGCGCCGTCTCCGCGTCCGGGGCCGTCAACGCGCCACGGCAGATCAGATCGAGGTCGATCGGGCGCGGCGCGTAGCGTTCTCGCCTCTCCCGTCCCCAGGCGGCCTCGATCGCGTGCAGGATGGCCAACAGCGCCTCGAGCGGGCCGTCGGCCTCGACGGCGGCGACCCCGTTTGCGAAATCCGGCCCCGAGCCCGGCGGGTACGCGGCGCTGCGCCACCACTGCGACCGAGCGACGATTCGCAGCCCGCGCTCGCCGAACATCCCGAGCGCCGCCTCCAGGGTTGCGGCCGGGTCGCCCGCTTCCGACGGCGTGTTGCCGCCTAGACCGATTATCCACAGGTCCCTTGACTTCACCGGAGAACCTCGTCACCTGAGCACGTCGGGTGGGTTGCGATTAATGTACCGTAGACAGGCCTTCCAGAGCCATGTCTACATCCCGCTTTTTTACTATGCGGAGTTTTGAATGTTCTACAGGGACGAACGGCTTGCGCTGTTCATCGATGGTTCGAATCTTTACGCCGCCGCAAAGGCTCTCGGTTTCGACATCGACTACAAGAAACTCCGTCAGGAGTTCTCCACGCGCGGCAAACTCGTACGCGCTTTCTACTACACGGCGCTGGTTGAAGATCAAGAATACTCTCCTATTAGGCCGCTGGTCGACTGGCTCGACTACAATGGGTTCTCGATGGTCACCAAGCCGGCCAAGGAGTACACAGACGCGACGGGCCGCAGAAAAGTCAAAGGCAACATGGACTTGGAGCTGGCGGTCGACGCGCTGGAGCTGGCGCCGAAGCTGGACCACGTCGTTTTGTTCTCCGGCGATGGCGATTTCCGGGTGCTCGTCCAGGCGATCCAGCGCCATGGGGTCCGCGTCTCGGTGGTGTCGACCATTCGCTCCCAGCCTCCGATGATCGCGGACGACCTCCGCCGCCAGGCCGACAATTTCATCGATCTCGAGGATCTGCGCTCGATCATCGGCCGCGAACCGCGCCCGCGCGACGCCCGGCGCGACGATGACGACTTCGAGGAGGATTATGAGGACGAGCAGGCGTGAGCGTCGCGCCAGCGCGCGCCAGCGCTGATCCGTCCTCGAACGCGCCACTTGGCTCGGCGCTCCCGGAGGCCCCGCACGACTGCCCGCTATGCCCGCGGCTGGTGGCCTATCGTCAAGACAACGCGGCCAAACAGCCGGACTGGTTCAACGCCCCGGCGCCGTCCTTTGGGGACGCCGACGCCCGCCTTCTCGTCGTCGGCCTCGCGCCGGGCGTCTCGGGCGCCAACCGCACCGGGCGACCCTTCACCGGAGACTACGCCGGCGACCTGCTCTACGGCGCGCTGGCGAAGTTCGGCTTCAGCGAGGGAACGTTCGACGCCCGCCCCGACGACGGGCTGCGGCTCCGGCGCGCGATGATCACCAACGCGGTGCGCTGCGCCCCGCCCGAGAACAAGCCGACGGGCGCGGAGATCGCGACCTGTCGAAGCTTTCTCTCGGCCCGCCTCGCCGCGCTGCCTGAGCTCTCCGCCATCCTCTGCCTCGGCCGCATCGCCCATGACAGCACGGTCCGGGCCTTGGGCCTGAAGCTGAAGGACGCGCCTTTCGCTCACGGCGCCCGCCACGCCGCGCCGCCGGCGACGCCGGACGGCGGCCCTCTGACGCTGTTCGACAGCTATCATTGCTCGCGCTACAACACGAACACCGGGCGCCTGACCGAAGCGATGTTCTTCGCCGTGTTCGCCGACATCCGGGCGCATCTGGACGCCGATTGAGGCGGCTCGGTCTGCCCAAGAGCCTCTGGGCGCGCCCTTCGACCGGATTGACCCCTCGCCATCGGTCTGAAAGCGCTTCGTCCGGAGAGCCGACCGAAAAAAGGAAGCGTCCGTGAGCGCCGACACAGAGACCGTCGCCGGCCCCGCCGCCGCCCCGCCGAAGCCTCCGATCACCCTTCATCTCGCGGGTCCGCGCGGCTTCTGCGCCGGCGTCGACCGCGCCATCAAGATCGTCGAGGCCGCGCTCGAGAAATGGGGCGCGCCCGTCTATGTCCGCCACGAGATCGTGCACAACAAATTCGTCGTCGACGGCCTGCGCGCCAAGGGCGCCGTCTTCGTCGAGGAACTCGACGAGTGCCCGACCGACCGCCCGGTGGTGTTCTCCGCCCACGGCGTTCCCAAAGCGGTGCCGGCCGAGGCGGAGCGCCGCCGCATGCTCTATGTCGACGCCACCTGCCCGCTGGTCTCGAAGGTTCATATCGAGGCCCAGCGCCATTCCGACCGCGGCCTGCAGCTGGTGATGATCGGCCATGCCGGCCATCCGGAGACCGTCGGCACCATGGGCCAGCTGCCGCCCGGCGAGGTGCTGCTGGTCGAGACCGTCGAGGACGTGGCGCGCCTGACGCCGCGCGACCCCGAGAAACTCGCCTTCGTCACCCAGACCACCTTGAGCGTCGACGACACCGCCGAGATCGTCGCCGCCCTGACCGCCCGTTTCCCGAGCGTCCAGGGCCCGCACAAGGAGGACATTTGCTACGCCACCACCAACCGCCAGGAGGCGGTGAAGGCGATGGGTCCGAAGATCGAGGCGCTTCTGGTGGTGGGCGCGCCGAACTCCTCGAATTCGAAGCGCCTGGTCGAGACCGGCAAGCGCGCCGGCGCCGCCCATGCGGTCCTGGTCCAACGCGCCGCCGAGATCGACTGGAACTGGTTTGCGGGCGTCCGCAATGTCGGGATCACCGCCGGCGCCTCCGCGCCGGAGGAGCTGGTCCAGGAGGTCGTCGACGCCTTCCGCGCCCGCTTCGACGTCGCCGTCGAGCGCGTCGTCACGGCTGAGGAGAATGTCGAATTCCGCCCGCCGAGAATCCTGCGCGAGGACATCCAGCCGCCGAGCGCCTGAGCCTCACGTCCTCGGCGCGCCGCCCCCGCGCCGCCGCCCCCCCTCCCCCGTGGGGGAGAGGGGCCGGGGGTGGGGCGCCGGAGCCCGCGCCGATCGCGTCAGAGCTGGTGGTCCCAGCGCGCCGGCGCGAAGCCGTACCCGTCGCCGCGGCGATAGACATGTCCGAAGCTCGGGAAGTCGACATGGCTTCCGCCGATCTCCAGCCGCTCGTTCGCCGCCATGTCGAACACCGTCGCCCGCGTCTCCGCCGCCAGCGGCTGATCGACGTCGAACGGGATCGTGAGGCCGGGCTTTGCGAACTGCACCGGCCCGATATGGACGATGTCGCCCCAGAGCAGCAGAGACGCGTCGCCCGAGCTCACCATCAGGCCCGCATGCCCCGGCGTGTGCCCCGGAAAGTGCATGACCCGCACGCCAGGCGCGAGATCCGCCCCGTTCGTCATCGGCTTCAGCCGGTCGCGATAGGCCGACGCCGCACTTTGCGCGAGCTGCGCGAAGCTCTTGGTCTGATCGTCCGCGCCCGAGAAATTCGCATCCTCCGTCCAGAACGCCCGCTCAGCCTCGAGCAGCGCCAGCTCCGCGTTGGGGAACCGCGCGACCCCGTCCGCAGTGAACAGCCCGACATGGTCGGGATGCAGATGCGTCGCGAACACCGTGTCGACCTGATCCGCCGAAACGCCGGCCGCCGCCAGCGCCGCGTCCGCATGCCCCGCCGTCGGCCCGAACGCCGAGGCGGCGCCCCCATCGACCAGGATCGTCCGTTCGCCGGTCTGGATCACATAGGCGTTGATCGAGGTGTCGACCGGTCCGGCGCCGAGGAAGTTCTGCGCCAGGATCGGCCCGAGCGCGACCTGATCGGACCCGGTCAGCATCGTCGGATCGAGCTGCAGAAACCCGTCGAGCAGCGCTGTGACCACGATGTCGCCGACGCCTCGGCGATAGGCTCCGACGACCTGCGCCAGGCCCTCGGTCTGCGCCCGGACGCCCGCGACGGGCAGCAGCGTGAACGAGGCGGCGGCGGCGATGAAGTCACGACGCGTCGACATGATCGGATTCCCCCTTGAGCTCGGCTGCGGCGTCGCTCCGTGCGGCGCCGCGCAGCCGTGAACTATCACCGCGCGGCGCGCGCCCACAAGTCGCGGCGACCCCGTCGACCCGGCCCTCAGCCCTCAGCCGTCGCCGATCAGCGCTTCGAGCGTCATCGACATCGCAATCTCGCCCCGCTGGTTGACCGCCAGATTCTCGAGGGTCAACAACGACCAGCCGGGTTTCGCGGCGAACGGCGACAGCGCCCGCGGCGTCGAGAGGAACCGCAGCCTGTCGCCCTCGAGCGCCGGCCGGCGCCAGCGCAGATCCCGCACGCCGAGCCCCGGCCCGCCGGCCGCCATCGCCCGCGCCCGCCGCTCCGGCGTCATCCCTCCGACCGAGGCCAGCCGCCCCAGGATGTAGCGCCGCATCCAAAGCGCCGTGGTCTGCCAGCCGCTCGCCGCGAGACCGCCGAACAGGCTCGCCTCCCCCGCCGCGCGGTCGAGATGAAAGGGCTGCGGATCATAGAGCCGCGCAAAGCCGATGATCCGCTCCGCATCGAGCGTTTCCGTCCCCAGATCCGCCGTCGCGCCGATCCGAACATCCCCCGACGTCGCATAGTCGAGCGCGCCGGCGCTCGGCGTCGGGATCGCTTCCGCGGGCTTCGGCCCCTTGGATTTCGGCGCGCCCTTCGCCGGCCGACCCGGTTCTCGCCGCGCGATCAGCACGGAGAAGCGCTGCGTCGACACCGTCTCGCCCGTCTCGGCGTCCGTGAGATCGAGCGCGAAGCCCACCAGCCCGGTCGTCGGCCGGCTCTGCGATTCGCGCGCGCCGGTGATCTCGATCCGGAGCGCCAGCACCGACCCCGCCCGCGCCGGCCGCCGCCATCGCACCTCCTCGATCCCCGGGCTGCCGAGCCCGTTGGTGCGCGCCATAACCCCATCGAAATAGAGCCGCATGGTGAGCGCGCAGACATGCCAGCCGCTCGCCGCCACGCCGCCGAGCATGGACGCCGCCGCGGCCGCCCGGTCGAGATGCATCGGCTGCGGATCATACGCCCCCGCGAAGCGGAGGATCTCCTCCTCCGACAGCGCATAGGTCGCGCCCTCATAGACCTGGCCCGCTTCGAAATCCTCGAAATGGAGCCGATCGTCGCCCGTCGCCGCCCCGCTCAAAACGCCGCCTCCCCGTCCTCGACCGCGAAGATCGCGCCCGGGTTCATGATCCCGAGCGGATCGAGCGCACCCTTGATCGCCCGCATCGCCGCGAGTTTCGCCGGATCCCCGAACCGGGCGAGTTCAGCGACTTTCAGCCGCCCGATCCCGTGCTCCGCGCTGATCGAGCCCCCGGCCGCATGGGTCAGATCATGCACCAGCGCGCTGACCGCCTCCGCCTTGTCGCGATAATCGCGCCGATCCCGCCCCTCGGCGGGGAACTGGTTGAAATGCAGATTGCCGTCGCCGAGATGCCCGAAGCAGTTGGTGCGGATGCTCGGATCGAGGTCGCCGAGCGCCGCCAGCGCCTCCTCGATGAACCCCGGGATCAGCCGGATCGGGATCGAGATGTCATGGCTCGCGATCGCCCCGATCGCCCGGTTGGCGAGCGGCATGTCCTCCCGGATCCGCCAGAGCTGCTGCCGCTGCGCCTCGGATTCCGCCACCGTCGCGTCGAGCACCAGCCCCGCCTCGAACGCCGCGCCGAGCGCCTCGATCAGCGCCTCGCCGACGCCCCGCCCGGACAGCTCGACCAGCACGGTCCAGGGCGCCCGCGGCCGCGGCTCGGGGAACGGGTCGCGCAGCCCCTCGATCCGCTCGAAGGTGAATTCGAGGCCTTGGGCGTTCATCAGCTCGAACGCCGTCACCGTGTCCCCCGCCGCCGCCTGCAGGTCCCGCAGCAGCCGGACGGCCCCTTCGGCCGAGTCGAGCGTCGCCATCGCCGTCGCGGTCTCCGCGGGCTGCGGGAACAGCTTCAGCGCCGCCGCGGTGATGATCCCGAGCGTGCCTTCCGAGCCGATCAGCAGGTGCCTGAGATCATAGCCCGTATTGTCCTTCCGGAGCCCCTTCAGCCCGTGCATGACGGACCCGTCCGGCAGCACCGCCTCGATCCCGAGGCAGAGGTCCCGCGCGTTCCCGTAGCGCAGCACCTGCACGCCGCCCGAGTTCACTGCGAGCGCCCCGCCGATCCGCGCCGAGCCCTGGGCCGCATAGCTGAGCGGGAACAGCCGCCCCGCCTCCGCCGCCGTCTCCTGAACGCTTTGCAGCACGCAGCCCGCCTCGACGATCATCACATCGTCCTCGGCCGAGACCGAGCGGATCCGGTTCATCCGCTCGAGCGACAGCAAAAGCGGCGGCGGCCCCGCGACCGAGAGCTGCCCGCCGACCAGACCCGTCCCGCCGCCATAGGGCACCAGCCCAACCCGCGCCTCGGCCGCCAGCCGGACGATCTCCGCCACCTGCGCGGTGGTCTCGGGCCGCAGGACCAGCGCCGCGCGCCCCGACCATTTGCCCCGAGGCTCCTCGAGATAGGCCGGATGCTCCACCGGATCGCGCCAGCCGGACGGGCCGAGTGCGTCCTTCAAGCGCTCGAGAAGCGCGGTCGTCGGCGGCGTGATGGTCGAGATCGTGATGCTCATGGCCTGATCATATTCTTCGGTTCCGGCATGTCATACCGCGCCCCCGCGCCCGCGTCTCCGGTCGAGAAAGCGGCGCGCAGGCGCGCAGCGGACGCTTCGTCGGCCGGAAACATGAGCTCGATCTTCACTTCGGACCCGATCTTCACGTCGGAGAGGACCGCATCCTCCACCGCGCCGAACGCCATATCGCCTTCCTCGAGCGCTCCGAGCGGGTTTCAGGGCGGTCTAGCGGAGGTCTCGCCCGCTCGCGCTTCCCTCCGAGGTGATTGCCGGTCCTCCCGGAGTGGGCGCGCCTCAGCCGCGCCCTGATGGCGGAGATGCTGGCCATCGCCCGCGCCGCGGGCTGTGCGGAGGCCTGGGTGGCGACCGAGGGCGACAACGCGCCCGCCCGGGCCCTCTACCGAGCCGCGGGCGGCGCGGAGACCGAGCGGATCGTGCTCTATGAATGGCGCTCGACCGCTCCGGGCTGACCCATTGAGGCCCCATGCCGGCGCCGCGCTCGGCGCGGAGCGTCGAAGACCGCGACGAGCCGCTCCTCTCCGCCGCCGCGGATCGTCGCTTGGGGGCGCGATGGAGGCCCGAAGCTTCCCTTTTCCCGTCGCTGGCGGGCTTGTCCCGCGGATCCACGTCCCCCGGCCCCCTTTTGCCGAACACGCCCGCCGGATCCCCCGGCCCCCCGGCCCCCTGGCCGGACACGCCCGCCGGATCCCCCCGAACACGCCCACCGGACACGCCCCCCCGGCCCGTTCCCGAGCCCGCCGCGCGGCCGGGTCTGGGCGCGGTTCGCCGTCAAAACTCCGGCGAAAACGCTGCGACGATCGCCGGCCCCTCCCCGCCCTGGGCGTTCCCGGGCGCGTCCCGACAATCCACCGCCCCGCCCGCCGAGCGGCCCCATCCCCGGATCGGCGGGCCGGTCCGACCATCTCCGCGCGCGCCCGGTTATCCCTCCGGCGTCGCCGCCCGTTTCAATCGGTCGCGGATCGCTTCCCCGAGCCCCGCCGCCGGGATCCTCGCCACCGCGACCGAGCCGCCGCCGCCCATCGCCCGGTCGATCTCGCGCAATCCCGCGAACAGCGCGGCCGCCGCCTCCCGCGGATCGCCCGACGGCGACAGGTTCAGAGCGACCGCCGGCGGCGTCTCGAACCTCGGATCGGGGCCGAAGCCGAGCCAGCCCTCCCCGGGTTCGGGCCGCGCCGCGTCGAGCCGAAGCCGCACGGAGGGCGCGTAGTGCCGCGCCAACGCGCCGGGCGCTTGCACCGGAGCCCCGGGATCCGCTTCGAGCAACCTGGCGCCCAGCGCCTCCTCCACCGCCTCCCGGGGCGCGCCGCCCGCCCGCAGCAGCCGCACGCCGTCCGGCTCCGCCTTCAGGATCGTCGATTCGAGCCCGATCGCGCAGGGTCCCGCGTCGAGCACCGCATCGATGCGGCCGCCGAGCCCGTCGAGCACGTGCTGCGCCGTCGTCGGGCTCACCGCGCCCGAGGGGTTGGCGCTCGGCGCCGCGATCGGTCGACCGACGGCGCGAAGCAGCGCCTGCGCGACCGGATGAGCCGGAACCCTGACCGCCGCGGTCTCGAGCCCCGCGGTCACGATCTCCGCCAGCCCGCCTTCGGTCCGCCGCGGCGCCACCAGCGTCAGCGGTCCCGGCCAGAACGCCGCCGCCAGCCGCTCCGCCCTCGGATCGAGTCGGACGAGCCGCGCCGCCGCCTCGACGTCCGGCGCATGCGCGATCAGCGGGTTGAACCGCGGCCGCCCCTTGGCCTCGAACACGCCCGCCGCCGCGCGCCCGTCCATCGCGTCCGCGCCGAGCCCGTAGACCGTCTCCGTCGGGAACGCGACCAGCCGCCCCGCAGAGAGGAGTTCGGCCGCCCGCGCGATCCCGTCCGGGTCCGCGGACAGCCTTTCGGTCCTCTTCTCGGTGTTCCGCTCCATGGTCATGTCCGGCTCATCCGAAACCACGCCCGCCGCGTCAACGCCGTCCCGCGCCGCCGCCCGCGGCGAACCGACCGCCCGTCCGCCGCACAAGCGTCCGCCCAAGCGCCGCCCAAGCGCCGCCCAAGCGCCGTTCATGCTCCGCCCATGTGACGCAAGGGCGCCCCTGGACGCGCCCCACACGCGCGATACTCTCAGACCAAAACCACGCCCGAAGATGGGCGACGCCGCGAGCCGGATGATCGGCCGCAGGCCCAGGGAGGACGCCGATTATGTACCGCGCGCATCTGAAAGACATCCGCGCCACGCTGGACCTCATGGTCGACAGCGCCGCAGTCCGCCGCGCCGAGCGCTACGCCGACGCCACGGAGGAGACCGTCGAGCAGGTCCTGACCGAGGCCGGTCGCCTCTGCCAGGACGTCTTCGCCCCGGTGAACCGCAACGGCGATCTCCAGGGCGCGAAGCTCGAGAACGGCGTGGTCCGCGCCTCGCCCGGCTTCGCGGACGCCTACCGCCAGCTCGTCGAGGGCGGCTGGATCGGCGTCTCCGCCGATCCCGAATATGGCGGCATGGGCCTGCCCCTGTTCCTGAACGCCGCGATCAACGAGATGCAGGCCGCGTCCTGCTTGTCCCTCTCGCTCTGCCCGCTGTTGAGCCAGGGCGCGATCGACGCGCTCGAGCATCACGGGACCGAGGACCAGAAGGCGCTCTATCTGCCGAAGCTGATCTCGGGCGAGTGGAACGGCACCATGAACCTGACCGAGCCGCAGGCGGGCTCGGACGTCGGCGCACTGCGCACCAAGGCCGAACCGAAGGGCGACGGGAGCTACGCGATCACCGGCGGCAAGATCTGGATTTCCTGGGGCGACGCCGATCTGGTGTCGAACACCGTGCACTTGGTGCTCGCCCGACTGCCCGGCGCGCCGGCGGGCTCCCGCGGGGTGTCTCTGTTCGTGGTGCCGAAGTTCCTGCCTGATGCGGACGGAAACCCTGGCGAGCGCAACGCGCTCCAGGTCGTCTCGCTGGACCATAAGATGGGCCTCCACGGCTCGCCCACCTGCGTAATGGCGTATGACGGCGCCACGAACAGAGAGACCCCGCGG
>JBCBRF010000050.1:0-21644 GCA_039819865.1 Pseudomonadota bacterium
TTCAATTGGCGGCGCCGCTCGCCCTGATCGGGCTCGTCGCCGCGCTCGGCTGGGCTGCGTCGCCGATCGCGGCGGCGCTTGCGCTGATGCTGGCCGCCCCATCGATCTCCGGCTCGCCGAACCTCGCGATCATGCTGGGGCGCGACCCCGCGCCGGCCTTCCGTCTGCTTGTGGTGGGCACGGCGATCTTTCCGCTGACGGCCCCGCTGGTGCTGGCGGCGTCGCCGGGGTTCGACGGCGCCGCGGCGGCGCTCGCCGCGCTCCGACTGCTGGCGGTCATCGGCGCCGCCGCAGCGATCGGCTTCGGCCTTCGGGCTGTCGTCGGGGATCGGCTGTCGGCCGAGCGGCTGGCGGCGGCGGACGGTCTGTCGGCGCTGGTGATGGCGGTGGTGGTGATCGGCCTGATGGCCTCCGTCCGCCCGATGCTCGAGACCGACCCTGTCCGTTTCGCCGGCTGGCTCTCCGCCGCCTTCGCCGCCAATTTCGGCGCGCAGCTTCTGGCGGCGACGGCGTTTCGCCGGGTGGGAGCGGAGGCCTGGCCCGCCTTAGGCCTCGTCGCCGGCAACCGAAACGTCGCGCTGTTTCTGGTGGCGCTGCCGGAGCCCGCCATCGGTCCGTTGCTCGCGTTTATCGGGTGCTACCAGTTCCCGATGTACCTGACGCCGATCCTGCTCCGCCGCCTCTACGCAGCACCCGCTGAGGTCCCGATGCGCTCTGGTCACAGCTGACGCGGATCCGAAGAAGCCTGTTCTGATTAACTATCAATCGCCTCCTGGCGGCTCGTTTCCTGCGAGTAGCCGGTGGATTAATTTGAGTTGTTGAAGTAAGTACCGCTTCGAAACAGCTCTTTTTGGATGTGGTCTCCTTAACGGTGATCATGTTGTCTAGAGAACGGTCGATCCAACCATGGCGCTCTTTACGATACAGCTCGTCAACACTGCGACCGATCAGGTGATCGACGCCGACGTGACCGAGGGCGAGAGCCTCGACGTCGGCGCTGTCGCCGACGGCCAGCTCAGCCTGATCGCGGTCCCGCTCGATCCCGAAGTCGAGATCGGCTCCGTCGTGTTTTCGCTCAGCGGTCCGGTGAGCGTCACGCGCACCGAGAACGTCGCCGAGTACGTTCTGTTCGGCAACAACGGCTCTGACTACAAGGACGGGCCCACCCTGCCGCTCGGCGACTACACGCTGACGGTGACCGCCTATTCCGGAAAAAACGGCGGCGGCCAGGTTCTCGATACGGCGCAGACGGTCGCCTTCACTCTGGCGGACGATGGCGAGGTTCCGCCTGATCCCGAGCCCGCCGACGATCTGTTCACGCTCCAGCTGATCGACGCGGACAGCGATCAGCCGGTCGACGCCGCGATCGAGGACGGCGAGACCATCGACATCTCGGCGGTCGACCCTGGCGACCTCACGCTGGTCGCGGCCCCGGTCGACGGCGCCCCGGCGATCGGCTCCGTTCGCTTCGAGCTGTCCGGGCCGACGAGTCTCACCAAGATCGAGAATGTCGCCCCCTATGCGCTGTTCGGCGACAAGGCGGGCGATTTCCGCTCCGGCGCTGGGCTGCCCGAGGGCGAGTACACCCTGACGGTGACCGCGTTCGTTGGTCGGAACGGGCAGGGCGGCGCGATCGGCGAGGCGCAGACGCTTTCCTTCACGCTCGGTGCCGAGGATCCGGAACCGCAGCCTGAGCCCGAGACGCCGGCGGACGCGGCGGCGGCGTTCGAGGATCCGGAGGTTCAGGCCCTGATCGACACCTCGGATCCCTCGAGCGGGGTCGGGCGCGCGACGCTCGCGATCACGCCGGGGAACAACGTCCAGGCTTCGAACTTCGGAGCGGACAGCTTCGTCCTGAGCAACACCGGCGATAAGCGGATCGCCGCAGTCTATCTCGACGTGTCGGACGCGGTGTTCCAGGACGCGGTGTTCGATCCCGACGGCCGCGGCGGCGACAACGCCACGAAGCCGTTGACCTACTCCACGCTGACCGGAGACGCCTCCGCGATCGACCCGAACAGCTACGACTATGTGCGCGAGGCCGTGCGCGGCGACAGCTTCGACCCGACCGCGCCGTTCGATCCGAACGCGCTCGACGATGTCGACAATCTGTTCGTCGACGAGACCTCGAACCGAGCGAATGCGAGCCCGCGCGCGGGCGGCGGCTATGAGGGGACGCTGCTGCTGTTCGACGCCTTCGGCTCGGGCGGCTCGGCCGGTTTCGCCATCGACATGGATCCGAACTCGGTCGCGGGCTACACCAAGAACGCGCTCATCGCGGACTCCGAGACCGCCGGCAACGTGACGGGGCAGGGCGTCCCCAAGGATTTCGACATCGGCGGCGTGTCGGGCGCGGAGCTGATCGGCTCGAAGGTCACGATCCTGTTCGGCGACGGCTCGACCGCAACCGGCGTGCTTGTGTCGGATGGCACCCAGTCGGGCGCGATCGCGGTGATCGACGAAACGGTGGATCTGGCGGTCGAGACCGCGCCGGGCCTGACCGTGAACGGCGTCGCGGCGGGCGGATCGGGGACCTATGGCGGGACGCGGCCCAGCATCGTGGTCACGGGCGATCCGGGCGACGTCGTGCGGGTCACGATGGTCAAGGCGCTCGATCCGACCGGCAGCCAGACCCAGGTCGCGGGCGGTCAGATCACGATCGACGAGGTGGTCGCGGCGCGCCTGGCGGCGCAGTTCCCGGAGTTCCCGGTCAACAACGCGGTCGAGTGGCAGGTGATCGACGTGACGATCCCGGCCGGCGGCAGCGTGGATCTGACCAACGGTTTCGGCGGCGCGTCGTTCGACTACAACGAGATCGACGACGCCATCACGGGCGCCGATGATTTCGACGGCGACGACGTGTTGCCGCTCGCCTTCACCGCCCACAAGATCGATGGCTCGGGCGCGCCTGTCAGCGATCTGTCGTCCCCGATCTATCTGCTGAACCAGGGCGGCCCAGTCGACGACGACGCCCCGCCGCCTGACGTCACGCCTCCGGGCGAGGGCGCGTTCCAGGGCGTCTCCACGGCCGACAGCTATTACTACAAGGTGCAGTTCGAGAGCGCGAGCGGCCCGGCGCCGGTCGGCGAAGTCGCACCGGGCGATTGGTCCGTCGCCACGACCCCCGATGCGGACGGCCGGCAGGCGGGCTTCGAAGGCGCGGGCTACCTGATCTATGGCGACGTCGAGAGCAACGCCATCGACGGGGTGCGCGAGGTCAACAAGCTCGACTACCAGATCTATGTGCCCGAGGCGCAGACCGGCCGCTACGAGCTGTTCGTCCGCGCCTCCCGCGACGGCGCGTTCGAGGGCGATCAGCAGAACGACGTTTGGGTCGCGGTGTACAACGCCGCCGGCGAGCAGATCTCCGTCGGCGGCCTCGACGCCGAGGATGTCGACGACGGCTATGTGAAGATGGTCGGCGGAAGCCCCAACGGCGGCTGGGAGCAGACCGAGCGGATCGCGGGCGGCGGCGACGCGCTGATCGATCTGGACGGCCCGGGGATCTACACGATCTCCTTCTCCGGCCGCTCCGAAGGCTACCATCTCGACTCCTTCCTGCTGGTGAAGTCGAGCGGCGAGAAGCCGGCCGAGGGCTCCGAGATCGACTCCGCTTTCAACGACACCGGCCTCGACACCCCGATCGATCCGATCGACCCGGCCACCGACAGCGATCTGTTCGACTTCGTCGTCTCCGCCGCCACCACCGGAGAGACGGTCGACTCCAACCTCGAGGATGGCGACGTAATCGCGCTCGGCGACGGTAAGTTGAAGTTTGTCGGAACCTTCGCGCCCGGCGTCTCCGCCGCGAGCGTGCAGATGGAGCTGATCAGCCCCTTGGGCATTGTGAAGAGCAAGATCGACAACAGCGAAGCGTTTACGTTCACGTCGAACGCCAACAAGATCGGCGCGGGCGACTATACCCTCCGGCTTCGGACCTATGACGAGAACGACGCCGGCGGCGATGCGCTCGATCAGCAGCTGATCACCTTCACGATCGAGGACACGCCGATTTAAGCCGGTTCGCCGCCTCTGCGACGGCGGGGGCGGCGGTTTCTCGTGATTCTGTGCGGCGGCCCGCCGCACGCGCCGGATTTTTCGCGGTTTGTCTAGCCGAATATGGCGGGTCCGCGGCGGACAGTAGGCGCAACTTCGGCCGACTGTTTCTTTTGCGCTGCAGCCGAGCAGGTTGCGCTTCGGCGTCCCAGATTCGTTAACGCTCTCGCTGGCGGCGCATTTTGGCCCCGCCTAGCGTCCCCTTGGAAGACAGGAGGGGGCGCGTCGTATCTCTGCGACACGCGAGGGTCATCGCGATTTCGCATCTGCGGGATCGGTCTGCTCCCATTGTCTTTCGCGGCGGGCGTCTCGCCTCGGCTCGTGGGCCGACGACGCCTTGGAGAGGTTTTGGGAGTCATCATGTTCAAACTGCAGATCGCGAATGCGAAATCGGACGCGTTGATCGACGCGAACGTCGCGCAGAACGAGACGGTCGTCTTGACCGAAGCGCAGCTCAACCAGATCGCGTTGCTGGCGACGCCGACCGGCGGAACCAGCGGCGTCGGCTCGGTGAAGTTTCAGCTCAGCGGGGCGCAAAGCCTGACCCGCGTGGAGAACGCCAAGCCCTACGCCGCCTTCGGCGACAACAAGGGCGACTACGCCGGCAAGTCGCTGAAAGAAGGCGACTACACGCTGAAGGTCACCTCCTATGCCGGCAAGAACGGCGGCGGCCAGCAGCTTGACGCGCAGACCTTCGAGTTCACGCTCGACGTGCCGGGCGGATCCTCTGGGGGCTCTTCGGGTGGTTCTTCGGGCGGTTCTTCGGGCGGCTCTTCCGGCGGCGGCTCGTCTTCGGGCGGCTCGACCGGCGGTTCGGGGCCGAAGGGCTCCTATGAGTCTGTGGGCGGCGGCAAACAGGCCTATTGGAAGTTCCAGGCCGAGGACGCCGGCGCGCCGGGTCGCTGGACCAAGCTGAAGTCGCCGGACGGCACCAAGCAGCAGAACTTCAAAGGCGACGGCTATCTGCTGTTCGGGAACGACGCGAGCACCAAGATCACCCAGTACAGCAAGAGCAACGAGCTCGAGTACAAGATCTATGTGGCGGCGGGCGAGACCGGCAAGAAGCTGATCATGCCGACCATGTCGCGCGACGGGAACGAAAAGGGCGACCAGCAAAACGACATCTGGATCGCGGTCGAGGACGCCAGCGGCAAGAAGCTGCCGCTCGGCAACGGCGACGGCCACCCGGTGAGCAACGGCTTCGTCAAGTATTACGGCGGCCCGAACAACGGCAAATTCGGCGATATGGGCCGGATCGAGAAGGCGGGCGAAGCGACTGTCTCCTTCGACAAGCCGGGCGTCTACACGATCAAGATCGCCGGCCGCTCGGACGGTTTCCACCTCGACCAGGTTCGCATCTTCGACCCGGCGAACGATCCGGGCGCGGGAGCGAAGGACTCTCCGGTCGCCAAAGGCGGTTCGGGCGGCGGCTCGAACGGCGGCGGCTCCAACACCCCGCCGAGCGGTGCGGACGAGGACCTGTTCGACTTCCAGGTGCGCGACTATCGCAGCCAGAAGGTGATCGAAGCGAAGCTTCAGGACGGCGACGTGATCGACGAAGCGTCGGACATGTTCCAGTTCGTGGGCGAGCTGAAGAGCGGCTCGGCCGGCAGCGTGAAGATGACGCTGATCGACGAGGACGGCGACATCGTGAAGTCCAAGGTCGACAATTCCGGCCCCTACACCTTCTCCGCTGGCAAGAAGCAGCTCGATCCGGGCGACTACACCTTGCAGGTCGAAACCTTCTCGAAGGCGAACGGCCAGGGCCAGGAGACCGGCCAGGATCTGTTCGTATTCAGCGTCGACGACAGCGTGCTCTGATCCGAACGCCTTAAACCTGCGCGACGCGCCGATCCCGTTTTCGGCGCGTCGCATCGGCGACGCCCGCGCGGAAGTCCCGTGCGGAAGTCTCGCACACTGGCCTCGCACAGAGGTCCCGCACAGAGGTCCCGCACAGAGGTCCCGCCCAGAGATCTCGCGCGGCGCCTTAGTCTCGCGCCGATCGTCGGCCTTTTTTTCGGCCCAGCGCTGACATTTGCTAAAGATGTTCGCGTCACCCGGAGCGTCTACGCATTCCGGGCCGATCGAAAGGGCCGGGAAATGGACAAGACCGAGCTTTTACGACGGTGCTTTCTGTTCGCTGGAGCCGACGCCCGCGCCATCGACGCGCTGGCCGCGCGGGCGAAGGTGCGAAAGTTCAACGCCGGCGTGGACCTGATGCTCGAGGGCGAGGGCGGCGGCGTTCTCTACATCATCGAAAGCGGCCTTGTGCGGGTGTGGCTGAGCGAGCCGGATAACGGCAAGCAGCTGACGCTCGCCTTCCTCGAGGTCGGCGATGTCGTCGGCGAGATCGCGCTCCTCGACGGGCAGCCGCGCACCGCGAGCGCGACGGCGGTCGAGGACAGCGTCGCGGTCGCGATCGAGCGCAAGGACTTCTTCGATCTGGTCCGCACCGTTCCGGATTTCGCGGAGCACGTGTTCGAGCTGGTCTGCGAGCGGTTCCGCCAGAACGTGGCCACCCTGAACGCCTTCGCTTTCTACGATCTGAAAAAGCGGCTGGCGTCGAAGCTGATCGAGCTGGCGATGTCGCACGGCCGGATCGACGGCCAGCGGGTCACGTTCTCCCGCCGCTTCTCTCAGCTCGAGCTGGCGCAGCTGCTCGGCGTGACGCGCGAGGCGGTGAACCGCCAGCTCTCGGCCTGGACCAAGCACGGTGTCGTGAAGATCAATGACGGCCGGCTCGAGATCCTCGATCTCGCCGCGTTGAAGGCGGAGCATGGCCTCGGCTGACCGCCGGGCGCGCCCTCAAAGCGCGTCGAGCGCCTCCTGGATCGAGCCCCACAAGATCTCGGTCGGCTCGCATCCGATCGACAGCCGCACGAAGCCAGGCGGGACGGCGTCGCCCCAGCGTGCGCGGCGCTCGGCGGAGCTGTGGACGCCCCCGAAGCTGGTGGTCGGGCGCAGATGGCGGCAGCCGGCGATAAAGCGCTCGGCGGCGTCTTCGGACGCGAAGGTCGCGCCGATCAGGAACCCGAACCGGCGCATCTGGACCTTCGCCAGGCGATAGGACGGGTCGGTCGGCAGACCTGGATAGCGCACCGCCAGTAGCTTCGGATGCTCGGCGAGGCGCTCGGCGATCAGCGCGGCGTTCGCGCACATCCGCTCGAAGCGCAGCTCCAGCGTCTCCAGCCCGCGATGGACCAGGAACGCCTCGAACGGCCCGAGAATCGCGCCCGCTGCGGTTCGCCAGCCGCGCGCGGCGGCGATCAGCTCGGGGCGGCGGGACGACAGGTGCCCCGCCAGCACGTCCGAATGCCCGGCGATCGCCTTGGTGTCGGCGGAGACGACGATGTCCGCGCCGCTGTCGAGCGGCCGCTGGCCGAGCGGCGTCATGGTGGTGTTGTCCACCACCAGCAGCGCGCCCTGCGCCTGTGCGATCGCCGCGAGGCCGGCGAGATCGCAGACGTCGAGGCCCGGATTGGACGGCGTCTCGGCGAAGATCAGCCGAAACGGCCGCTCGGCGTCCGCCCCATACGGGCCGGCCCGCACCGCGGCGCTCGCGAAGTCCCGGGTGGGCGCGGTGACGATCTCGACGCCCATCGCCGCCAGATGCTCGGTCGCGAGGACCCGGGTCGCGCCGTAGCCGTCGGACGGCAGCAGCGCCCGGTCGCCGGGGCGAAGGTGCGGCGTCAGCGCGGCGGCGATCGCCGCCATGCCGGACGGAAAGGCGAGGGTCTGCGCATCCTCCAGCGCGCCCAGCGCCTCTTCGAGCGCGTCCCAGGTCGGGTTCGACCAGCGGCCGTATTGGTGCGGCCCGGACGGCGTTCCCGGCTGCCAATAGACGCTCGCGGGGACGATCGGCGGCTGCACGAGATCCCCCGAGGACGACGCCTCCGAGGCGCGGTGCAGCATGTCCGCGAAGCGGCGCTCGATGTCCGAAAAGCTCAACGGCTCATGCTCCCCTCAGGCCCCCGCGGCCTTGGCGGCGTGCTCCAGAAAGGCCCGCGCCTCCTCCTGGGACTCGAAGATATGCGGGCTGGTCTCGCGCCGGAAAGTCTCGCCGAGCTTCATGCGCATGAAGGCGGAGCCGGAATAGCGCGTCACCGTGCGGTAGAACCGCTCCTCCAGCGTGTGCACCATCGAGGCGTAGGCGTCCTCGACATCCTCGTCGATGCGCGCGCCGTCGTAGTTCACGATCACGTCGACGCGCCGTCCGAGCGGCGCGCAGATCTTCTCGACCGTGCTGTTGATCTTCTCGACATCGTCCGCCGAGCGCACGCGCATCTTCTCGAAGTTGATGAACAGCCGCTCGCCGCCGGGTTCGAGCGCGATCCGCTCCTCCAGATCGAGCCGCAGCAGATCGACCCGCAGGCCCATCGGCGCGTCGCGGAAGATCCGCGCGTCCATCTCGACCGGATCCTCGAGGAAGGGCAGGAACGCCATCTGCGCCAGGATATCGCGCTTCAGGTCGACGCCGGGCGCGATTTCGATGAGCGCGAGGCCCGCGCGGCGCAGCGCGAACACGCAGCGCTCGGTGACGTAGAGGACGGGCTTGCCGAGCTCTGCGGCGCGGCGGCCGGCGAAGGTGATCTGCTCGACCGCCTGTTTGAACTTCTGAGCGCGACCCTCGGCGGCGACTTTGAGCGCGCCGTCGCCCGTCTCGATCGTCAGCCCGCCGGCCGTGAAGGTCCCGGCGAACACCACGCGGCGGGCGTTCTGGGAGATGTTGATGAAGCCGCCCGCGCCGGCGAGCTTGGGGCCGAAGCGGGAGACGTTCACATTGCCGTCGGCGTCGGCCTCCGCCATGCCGAGGCAGGCCATGTCGAGTCCGCCGCCGTCATACCAGTCGAACTGTTGGTTTTGCGCGATCACCGCGTCCGTGTTGACCGCGGCGCCGAAATCGAGGCCCGAGGCGGGTTGGCCGCCGATCACGCCGGGCTCGGCCGTCAGCGTGATATGCTCGAGCAGCCCTTCCTCGCCCGCGACCGCGGCGACGCCCTCTGGCATGCCGATGCCGAGATTGACGACTCCGTTCACCGGCAGCTCGAAGGCGGCGCGGCGCGCGATGATCTTGCGCGCGTCGAGCGGCGGCGTCGGCAGATCGCCCGCGGGCGCGCGGAACCGCCCCGTGAAGGTGTGCGAGTAGGCGGTGGCATAGGTCTGCCGGTGATGCTCGGGCGGCGAGACCACCACCGCATCGACCAGCGCGCCGGGGATCTCCACGTCGCGGGGGCTGAGCGAGCGGGCGGCGGCGATGCGCTCGACCTGGACGATGACGACGCCGCCCGAGTTCTTCACCGCCATTGCCTGCGCCAGATTGTCGAGGATCAGCGCCTCGCGCTCCATCGTGACGGAGCCCTGCTTGTCCGCGGTGGTGCCGCGCAGAAAGGCGACGTCGATCTTGGGCGCGCGGTAGAACAGATGCTCCTCGCCGCCGATGTCTACGACGGAGACGATATCCTCCGTCGTCGCCGCGTTGATCTTGCCGCCCTCGAGGCGAGGATCGACGAAGCTGCCCAGGCCGACCTTGGTGAGGGCGCCAGGGCGGCCCGCGGCGACGTCGCGATAGAGGTGGCTGATCACGCCCTGCGGCAGGTTATAGGCCTCGATGCGGCCTTCGAGCGCGAGCTGGCCGACCTTGGGGATCAGGCCCCAATGCCCGCCGATCACCCGGCGCAACAGCCCGTCATGGCCGAGGCGGTTGAGGCCGCGCTCCTTGCCGTCGCCCTGGCCGGCCGCGAAGAACAGCGTCAGGTCCCGCGGCGTCTCGGTCTCCAGAAAGCGCCGCTCCAGCCCGGCCAGGAGCGCGTCCGGCACGCCGATTCCGACGAAGCCCGAGGTGGTGAGGACATCGCCCGGGCGCACGAGCTGCGCGGCGTCGTCAGCGGAGATGATCTTGTCGCGCACGCCGGACCTCCCTGTTTTTGGCGACTTTAACAGCGGCGCGGCGTGGCGCGAAGCGCTCCGAGCAGTTCGTGATCGGACCCTTTGGCGCCCAAATGGAAACGAACTTATGAGCTGGGATCTGTTGGTTTCTGCGTCCGACGCCTCATTTTCCACGAAGCGATTCAGGAGACGTGCGCCGGTCGGCTGAGGGAGAGTTTTCCAAACCGCGCCGACACCCGCATCTTCCTGCGTCGCACCGCGTCCAAATGCGCGGCGGCTCAATACCGGTCGAACCATCCGGAAGAGGACCATCAAGCCATGTTCAATGCTCAACGCTTCACGGGTTTCTTTGCGGCGGCGCTCATCGCGTCGACGCCTCTGCTTGCTGCGCCTGCGGCCGCGCAGTCGGCGGACGCGCCGAGCGGCGCCTACAACCTCGACCCGACGCACGCCTCGGTGGTGTTCAAGGTCGCCCATCTCGGCCTGTCGGATTACACCGCGCGCTTCACAAAATTCGACATCGCGTTGAACCTGGACGCCGAGAACCCGGCGAACAGCACCGTGACCGCGACGATCGACCCGAGCTCGGTCGAGACCGAGTATCCGGGCGCGACCGATTTCAACGGCGAGATCGCAAACGACGCGAAGTTCCTGAACGCGGGCCAGTTCCCGGAGATCACCTTCACCTCGACCAGCGTCGAGCCGACTGGCGACAACACGGCTAAGGTCACGGGCGACCTCTCGATGCTCGGCGCGACCCAGCCCGTGACGCTCGACGTCGTGCTGAACGGCGCGCTCGCCAACCATCCTTTCGCGAAAAAGCCCGCGGTCGGCTTCACCGCGACCGGCGAGTTCGACCGGACGGTTTGGGGCATGGCGCATCTGACGAACACGCTCGGCGCCGACGGCCCGGCGATCGTCAGCCCGACGGTTTCGTTCGAAATCCAGGCCGAGTTCATCAAGGCCGAGTGATCGGCGCCGGCGTTGCGCCTACAGAAAGCGCGTCCGGCCGGCGACACGGCCGGACGGACGCCGCGTCCGCGCCGATTTCCGCGTGACCGCGCGGCCTGAGGGGACTTCAGCATTCCGCGTCGGCGGCGAGATCCGCAAGGGGGGCGTCCAGAGGGGCGTCAAGAAGGGGGCGAAGGTTCAGATGTCCGCGCAAACCGACAGCGCCTATGCGCGCTACACCCGCGTCGCCATCCTGCTGCATTGGGCGATCGCCGCGCTGATCTTGTTTCAACTCCTGATCGGCTACCTGATGGTCGATGCGATCGAGGCGGCTGACGCCGACTGGAAGCGCTGGGGTTTTGAGCAGATCCAGCTCCACAAATCCGTCGGGCTGACGGTCCTGGGCTTGTCGGTCCTTCGCCTCGCCTGGCGCATCCTGCATCCCGCCCCGGCGCTGCCCGCGGGCATGTCGCGGGTCGAGCGGATCGGCTCCGCGCTCAGCCACTGGGGCTTTTACGCGCTGATGATCGGCCTGCCGCTCAGCGGCTGGGCGATGAGTTCGGCGAGCCTCGAGTTCGGCAGCCTGAAGACCTTCTATTTCGGCCTGTTCGCGGTGCCGCATCTGCCGGGTCTCGACGGGCTTGCGCCGGAGGCCAGAGCGGCGGTGGCGAACGCGACCGAGTTTGCGCACCACAAGCTGGCCGTGGTCGCGCTCGCGCTTGTCGTTCTCCATGTGGCGGCGGCGCTCAAGCACCATCTGGTCGACCGCGACGCGGTTCTGGCGCGGATGGTTCCGGGTCTGAGCCCGCGCGACGGGCGGGCGCTGGAGCGTCCGCTTTCGGACTGGTCGGGCGCGCGGATGCTCGGCGCTTTCGCCCTGCTCCTCCTTTTTGGCGGAGCGACGGCCGCGCTCTACGTCGCGGAGGAGCGCAAGGCGGTCGTCGAGGCGTCGGCGCCGGCGACGCCGCTCGACACCGCGGCGGACGCCGGCGAAGCAGGCGCTCCGGCGCCGGAGACGCCGGGCGTGTGGCGGGTGATCCACGCCGAGAGCGAGATCGCCTTCCGCGGCGAGAACAGCGGATCGCCGTTCGAAGGATCGTTCAAGACCTGGACGGCGGAGATCACGTTCGATCCCGGGGCGCTCGACGCGTCGCGGGTGCGGGTCGAGATCGATGCGGGCTCCG
This sequence comes from Pseudomonadota bacterium, assembly GCA_039819865.1. GTDB lineage: Bacteria > Pseudomonadota > Alphaproteobacteria > Rhodobacterales > Rhodobacteraceae > JBCBRF01. Next base: position 12,078 of record JBCBRF010000050.1, read on the forward strand.
CGCGGACAGGCGACGCGCAGATCGACGCGACCTTGCCGGAGAAGGACTGGCTCGACGCCGCCGCGCATCCGACCGCGGTGTTCGAAGCCGACCGCTTCCGCAGGGGCGACGGGGAGGGGCGCTACATCGCCGAGGGCGCGCTCACTCTGCGCGGCCGGACCGAGCCGTTCGAACTGCCCTTCGAACTCTCGATCGACGGCGACCGGGCCCGGATGACCGCGTCCGCGACCATCGATCGGCTCGCCTTCGGGATCGGGGAGGCGGCGGACGCCTCGGGCGCGTGGGTGTCGCGCGAGATCCCGCTGGCGGTGTCGGTGACGGCCGAACGCGGCGCGCCCCTGTCGGGCGCGTCGGGCTCGAACGCGCCCGACGCGACGCCGAGTTGGTCGGTCGTGACGGCGGACAGCCGGATCGCCTTCGAGGGAACCAACAGCGGCGCGCCGTTCGCAGGGGCGTTCAAGACCTGGTCCGCGGACATTCGCTTCGACCCAGCGCGGCCGGAGACGGGGTCCGTGCGGGTGGAGATCGACGCCGGCTCAGCGCGGACCGGCGACGCTCAGATCGACGCGACCCTGCCTGAGAAAGACTGGTTCGACGTCGCCAATCATCCGCGCGCGGTGTTCGAGGCGGGCGAGTTTCGATCGAGCGACGGATCGGACGCTTATGTCGCCGACGGCGCCCTGACGCTCCGCGGCGTGACCAAGCCGGTCGAACTGCCCTTCACGCTCTCGGTCGAGGGGGATCAGGCTCGGATGACGGCCGAGATCGTCTTGAACCGGCTCGATTTCGGGGTGGGGGAGGCGGCCGACGGCTCCGGCGGGTTCGTCGGCCTCGAGGTCCCGGTCCGGATCGAGTTGACCGCGACGCGGACCGACTAGGGATTAGGGCGCGTCGGTTTTCGCCGCTGATCGGTCCGTGACGCCGGCGACGGACCGCGCGGCGGCGTCCGATATGGTGGGGACCCGCTTCAGGATCGCCGCCGATGACCGAGCCCGAAGACCCGATCGCCGCCGAGAAGGCGGCCGCCCGCCGCGCGGCTTTCGCGGCGCGGAAGCAAGCGCACGCCGAGGGCGGGCCCGCGGCGGCGGAGGCCGCGGCCGCGGCCTTTCTCGACGCGGTTCCGGTCGGGGCGGGCGAGATCGTCTCGGGCTATCGTCCGATCCGCACCGAGATCGATCCGACCCCGCTGATGACGGCGCTGATCGCGCGCGGCGCGACGTTGGCGGTTCCGGTGATCGAAGGGCCGGGCCTGCCGCTGTCGTTCCGGGTCTGGACGCCCGAGAGCCGGATGATCGAGGGTCCGTTCAAGGCGGAGATCCCGGCGGACGGCGCGACGGTCGAGCCGACGCTCCTGATCGCGCCGCTGGTCGCCTTCGACGCGGATTTCTATCGGTTGGGCTATGGCGGCGGGTTCTACGACCGCACGCTCGAACGGCTGCGCGCGCGACGGCCCACCCGGGCGATCGGGCTCGCATATGCGGCCCAAGAGGTCCCGGCCGCTCCCCGGGAGCCGACCGACCAACCCCTCGACGGCGTGGCGACCGAGCGCGGCGTGCGCTTTCGCGCCTAGGGCGCGCGCGATCCGGAGGCGACGGGACGGCTGGAAAGAGCGCGGCGCGGGTTGGCGGCGACGATCGGTCCGGCTATGTCGCGCGCCATGCGTATTCTCTTTCTAGGCGATCTGGTGGGTCGCCCTGGCCGCGACGCGGCGATCCAGGCCCTGCCGGCCCTCCGCGCCGAACTCGCGATCGATTTCGCTATCGTCAACGCGGAGAACGCGGCCGCCGGCTACGGGCTGACGCCGAAGATCGCCGAGGAGGTCTTCGCCGCCGGCGCCGACGCGCTCACGCTCGGCAATCACGCCTTCGATCAGCGCGAGATCATGGCGGCGCTCGACGCCGATCCGCGGATCATCCGGCCGCTCAACTGGCCGCGGACCCCGGGGCGCGGGGCGCAGGTGTTCGAAGTGCCGTCGGGTCCGGCGCAGGGCAAGAAGGTGCTGGTCGCCAACCTGCTCGGCCGGATCTTCATGACGCCGCACGACGATCCCTTCGCCGCCGTCGACAAATTGCTCGCGGCCCATCCGCTCGGCGAGGCGGTCGACGCCGCGGTGATCGACATGCACGCCGAGGCGACCTCGGAGAAGATGGCGATGGGGCACTGGTGCGACGGCCGCGCGAGCCTGGTCGTCGGCACCCACACCCATGTGCCGACCGCGGATGCGCAGATCCTGGAGCGCGGGACCGCGTTCATGACCGACGCCGGCATGTGCGGCGTCTATGACAGCGTGATCGGCATGGACAAGGTCGAGCCGATGAAGCGCTTCATCATCGGGCTGTCGAGCCGGGCGGAGCCCGCGAAGGGAGAGGGGACGGTCTGCGGCGTCTGGATCGAGACCGACGCGCGCGGCCTGACCAAGCGGATCGAGCCGGTTCGGCGGGGGCCTCGGCTGCAGCCGACCGGCTGAGCGGCGGCGTCGCGAGAGGGGGCGCCGTCGTCTCGGCCATCGAGGCCTCGCCGCCGGCCTGGGCGCGCCGCGCCGCAGCGTGGGGATGTGCTCGGGCTCACCATCGAGAGCATCCCGCTCTCGCCCGACCCGCCGACGCGCGCCCGAGATCGACGGCGCCCCCCTTCCCACGGATCATTCGTCAGCGGTGCGGCAGGTCCTCGAAACTGGGCATCCAGGGCAGGCGTTCGTCCGCGTGGAACTGTTCGGACGGCGCCAACGCCGCCGGCGCGTCGAGCGCGGCGACGTAGAGATGCTCTTCTTCCGGATAATGGTCCGCGATAAAGGCCATCGGCGCGCCGCAATCCCCGCAGAACAGGCGCCGCACGCCGGGGCTGCTTTCGAAGACCTTCGGCGCGCCGGCGGTCCAGGCGGTCGCGCCGCGGGAGACCGCGAAGAATGTGGTGATCGGCGACGAGGTCGCGCGCCGGCAGCTGTCGCAATGGCAGTGGCCGACCCAAAGCGGCGGGCCCGCCGCCTCGAAGCGCACGGCGCCGCAGAGGCAGCGTCCGGTCAGTGTTTTCGGCTCCGTCATTCGTGCGCTCCTTATCGGTCCTTCGCCGATCAACCGTCCGCCTTTTCGGCGCGGGCGTCGTTCACGAAATCGCGGATTTGCGGACCGAGCCGCTCGACCATCACCGCGACCCCGCGTTTGTTGGGGTGGATGCCGTCGGGTTGGTTCAGGTTCTCCTCGCCGGCGACGTCGCCAAGGAAGGCGAGCAAGGGCGTCTCGTGTTTCTCCGCCAGCGCCGGGTAGAGCGCTTCGAAATCGCGCTTGTAATCCTCGCCCCAGTTGCCGAGCGACGGCATCGAGGCGAGCAGAACCGGGACGCCCCGAGCCTTCAGGCGGGCGATCATCTGATCGAGATTGTCCTTCGCGATCGCCGGGTCGACGCCGCGGAGCATGTCGTTGGCTCCGAGCTCCAGCAGCACCGCGTCGGCGTCGGGCGTCACGGCCCAGTCGAGACGCGCGAGCCCGCCCGAGGTGGTGTCGCCCGACACGCCGGCGTTGGTCACCGTCACCGGACCCGCGCCGTTCTCGTTCAGCCAGGCCTCGAGCTGAGGTACGAAGCCCTCCTCCTGCGGCAGGCCGAAGCCCGCCACCAGGCTGTCGCCGAAGGCGATGAGTTTCATCGGGCGCGCCTCATCCGTTTGGGCGCGCGCGGCGTATCCCATGAACGCGACTGTCGCCGCGAGCAAGGCCGCGGCGGCCAGAACGCCCTGGCGTAGGCGGTTGAAACGCGTGTCGCCGGGCGCATATGCGCGGCTGGGCCGGTCCGTCCGGCTGGTGTGAGAAACCCGGCTGGTTTCAGAAACAAGGAGTGGCTCGTTCATGTCGGATCCCGTGATCGCGCTGAAGGACGTGCGGCTCTCGCTCGAAAGTAAGGCAGGTCTGGTCGAAATCCTAAGGGGCGTCGATCTCGAGATCGCGTCCGGCCAGACGGTCGGCGTGGTCGGACCGTCCGGATCGGGCAAATCTTCGATGCTGATGGTGATGGGCGGGCTCGAACGCGCCACCGGCGGCTCCGTGACCGTGATGGGCGAGGAGCTGACGGCGATGGACGAGGATCGGCTCGCGCGGTTTCGGCGGGGGAGGCTCGGGGTGGTGTTCCAGTCCTTCCACCTGATCCCGACCATGACCGCGCTCGAGAACGTCGCCGCGCCGCTTGAGCTTTCGGGCGCGCGGGACGCGTTCGATCGCGCCGCGGCGGAGCTCGAGGCGGTCGGGCTCGGCAAGCGCCTCGACCACTACCCCGCTCAGCTCTCCGGCGGCGAGCAGCAGCGGGTGGCGCTGGCCCGGGCGGTCGCGCCTAACCCGGAAGTGCTGCTGGCGGACGAGCCGACGGGCAATCTCGACCAGACGACGGGCGAGGCGATCGTGGAGCTTCTGTTCGCGCTCAGCCGGGAGCGGGGGGCGACGCTGGTGCTCGTGACCCATGATCCTGCGCTTGCGGCGCGCTGCGACCGGACGGTGCAAGTCGCCGACGGCCGGCTTGCGCCCGAGACCGCGGCGCAGGCGTCAGGCGACGGGACGGCCTCGCGCGAGACCGCGGCCGCCTGAGCCGGTCCAACCCCCGAGTCCGCACACCTCCTTAATCGACCGAACGGGGCGCGCTCCATGTCCTCTCCATCGACCGCCTCGGCGCCGCGCCTGCGCACCGCCTGGACCTTCGCGCGGCGGGAATTGCGCGGCGGGCTTCGCAGCTTTCGGGTGTTCCTCACCTGCCTCGCGCTCGGCGTCGCCGGGATCGCGGGCGTCGGCTCCGTGGTCGCGGCGATCGAGGCGGGGCTCGCGCGGGAGGGGCAGGCGCTTCTCGGCGGCGATGTCGAGATCGAACTGACCTATCGCTTCGCGGAACCGGCCGAACGCGCCGATATGGAGGCGCTCGGGACCGTGTCCGAAACCGTCGATTTCCGCGGCATGGCGCGGACCGCGCCCGCGGCGGGCGAGGCGGTCGACAGCGCGCTGGTTCAGGTGAAGGCGGTCGACGGGGCCTATCCGCTCTATGGCGAGATGCTGCTCGATCCGCCGGTTCCGCTGTCGGAGGCGCTCCGGCGGGATGCGGAGGGCCGCGCCGGGGTGGTGGCGGAACGAGCGCTCCTGACCCGGCTCGGACTTTCGGTCGGCGATCCGGTGCGCCTCGGCGAAGGCGTGTTCGAGGTGCGCGCGGCGATCGAGAAGGAGCCTGACCGCGCCGCCGGCGGCTTCGAGTTCGGGCCGCGCTTCATGATCTCGACCGAAGCGCTTCCGGACACCGATCTGGTGAAGCCCGGCACGCTCTACGAGACCGAGTACCGGATCCGGTTCGACGAGCCGCGCGCGCTCGGGCCGCTCCGGGCGGAGCTTCTGGCGAAACATCAGGACGCAGGCTGGCGTTGGCGGGATCGGCGCGACGGGGCGCCCGCGGTCCGGCGGTTCGTCGATCGGCTCGGCGCGTTTTTGACGCTGGTGGGGCTCGCGGCGCTGGCGGTCGGCGGCGTGGGGGTCGGGGCTTCGGTCCGCAATTATCTCGAGGGCAAGACCGAGACGATCGCGACGCTCAAAACGCTCGGGGCGGACGGGCCGACGATCGTCTGGACCTATCTGCTGCAGATCGCGGTTCTCGCCGCGGCGGGCATCGCGATCGGGTTGGCGCTCGGCGCCTTGATCCCGATCGCCTTCGCGCCGCTGCTGGCGGAGAGCCTGCCGGTGCCGGCCGCGTTCGGCGTGTACCCCGCGCCGCTCGCGGAGGCCGCGCTCTACGGGACTCTCGCGGCCTTCATGTTCGCGCTCTGGCCGCTGGCGCGGGCGCGCGAAGTGCGGGCGGCGGGGTTGTTCCGGGATCTGGTTTCGCCAGCGCGGGCGACGCCTCGGCCGAGCTATCTGCTGGCGATCGCAGGGCTCGGCGCGGCGGCGGCGGCGGCGGCGATGGTCTTCACCGGGCAATGGATGCTGGCCGGGGGCTTCGTCGGCGGGGTCGCGGGCGCGCTCCTGCTGCTGGCGCTCGCGGCCGAGGGGATCGGGGCCGTGTCGCGGTCGCTCGCGCGGAGCGGGATCGCGCGGAACCGCCTGCCGCTCCGGCTCGCGCTCGGCGGGGTCGGCGGACCGGGCGGCGAAACCCGGGGCGCGGTTCTGGCGCTCGGGCTCGGGCTGACGGTGCTGACCGCGATCGGGCTGGTCGACAGCAACCTGCGACGGCTGGTGGACGACACGCTGCCGGAGCGGGCGCCGGCCTATTTCTTCGTCGACATCCAGAACGCGGATCTCGAGTCTTTCCGAGGAACGGCGCTCGAGCAGCCGGGCGTGACGCGGATCGAGACGGCGCCGATGCTCCGCGGGGTGATCACCCGGATCAACGGGATGTCGGCGCGCGAATGGCGCGAGCAGGGGCGCGTCGCGGACGGCTTCGGCTGGATCCTGCGCGGCGATCGCGGCGTCACCTATGCGGCGACGCCGCCCGTCGGCACGGCGATCACCGAAGGCGACTGGTGGCCCGCGGACTATCAGGGCGAGCCGCTGGTCTCGTTCGGCGACGAACAGGCCAGGGGGCTCGGCGTCGGGATCGGCGACACGATCACCGTCAACGTGTTCGGGCGGGACATCACGGCGCGGATCGCGAGCCTGCGGCGGGTCGAGTTCCGTCAGATGGGGATCAACTTTTTGATGGTGTTCGATCCGGGCGTGCTGCGCGGCGCGCCGCACACCCACATCGCGACGCTCTATGGCGAGGAGCCGGTCGAGGGGGCGTATCTTCGGACCGTGGCCAACGATTATCCGGCGGTGACCGCGGTTCGGGTCGAGGACGCGCTCGAGGTGATCGCGGGCGCGCTGCGGGACGTGGCGACCGCGGCGCGGGTCGGCGCGTCGGCGACGCTGATCACCGGGCTCGTGGTGCTGATCGGGGCCGCGGCGGCCGGACAGCGGCGGCAGATCTACGAGGCGGCCGTGCTGAAGACGCTCGGCGCGACGCGGGGGTCGATACTGGCGGCGATGACGCTCCGGGCGGCGCTGCTCGGGCTCGCGGCGAGCGTCGTGGCGATCGGGGCGGGAACGCTCGCCGCCTGGGCGGTCAGCGTCTATGTCATGGACGCGGGGTTCGCGTTCGACGGCGCGACGGCGGCTCTGGTGATCGTCGGCGGCGTGATCGCGACCTTGATCGCGAGCGCCGCGTTCGCCCTCGGACCGCTTTCCGCCCGGCCGGCGCGGGTGTTGCGTGCGCGGGAATGACAAGGGCCGCCGGTCGGCGTGCGACGTTTTTCGCCGCATTCCCGATCGGATTGGTCATATTTGAAAACTGAAACTCTTGATTGGCGGATAAGGGTCTCCGATATCACGATCGGGCGGCACTATCCGCACCGGACCTAAGAGAGGATGACAATCGATGGCTGAGTTCCAAACGAGCGTCGCCCGCGGCGGCGTCCGCGCGGATATCGACGCTGGCCTTAAGGCCTATATGAGCGGCGTTTACATGCTGATGTCGATCGCGATGATCGTCACCGGCGCGTTCGCCTACGGCATCGGTCAAGACCTGCTGGCGCTGCGCCAGGGGCAAGAGACGCTGCTGCCGCGCGAACTGCTCCTGACGGCGTACGCCGGGTGGGGCAAGTGGATCATCATGCTGGCCCCGCTGGCGTTGGTGTTCTTCCTGAGCTTCCGCATTCACGCGATGTCTTATCAGGCGGCGCAGGGAACGTTCTGGCTCTATGCGGCCTTGGTCGGCGTTTCGATCGCCTCGATTTTCGCCGTCTTCACCGGCGTCTCGATCGCCCAGACCTTCCTGGTGACCGCGATCGCGTTTCTGTCGCTCAGCCTCTACGGCTACACGACGAAGCGCGACCTGTCGGGCATGGGCACGTTCCTGATCATGGGTCTGATCGGCCTGATCGTCGCAATGGTCGTGAACATCTTTCTCGAGAGCTCGGCGCTCTCGTTCGCGATCTCGGTGATCGGCGTGCTGATCTTCGCGGGCCTGACCGCGTACGACACGCAGCGGATCAAGAGCGAGTACATCATGATGGCCAACGCCGGTCCGGAAGGGCAGGCCTTCATGCAGAAAGGCGCTCTGATGGGCGCGCTGAGCCTCTACCTGAACTTCCTGAACATGTTCTTGTTCCTGTTGCAGTTCATGGGCGCGACCGAGGAGTAAGCCTCGTCGGTCGATCGGCCTTAGACCCAAGGGCCGCGGGGAGCGTTCCCCGCGGCCTTTTTTTGTTTTCAAGGTTTCCGAGAGCGCCGTGTGGAGACGCGCGCGGCGCTGCGCCGCATGCGATCGTGCCCTTTTTGGAGCGCTCGACGCGTGGATTTCGAGCGGCTGTGTCGTTTTCAGACCAAAATACACCGCTGCCGTCTGTTCGCATTTGAAACCGGTGTTAGGCTCATGTGCGTTTCGTCCCGCGACGGATCGCGGAACGCCCTCGCCCCCGTCTCGGCGGACGCCGCGACGGGACGTCAAAACGCGTCAAGGACGGAAGGAAACGCCATGGCGGACCAAACCGCCGTCGAACCCATTCCAACGCCCGACGGACCTGCCAACGTCATCGAGACCGAGTACGAAGTCGGTCAGGACAATATCAACCCGCTCGGGCTCGATATCCATAATCCGGTCTTCGTGATTTCAGCGTTCGGCATCGTCGCCTTCGTCGCGGCGACGCTCGCGAACCCCTCGGCCGCCCAGGGCGTGTTCGAGGCGATGCGCGGATTCCTGACCACCAATTTCGACTGGTTCTTCCTCTCGGCCGGCAACGTTTTCGTGCTGGTCTGCCTCGCGCTGATCGTGCTGCCCTACGGCTCGGTCCGGATCGGCGGACGGGACGCGACGCCCGACTACGGCTATGTCGGCTGGTTCGCGATGCTGTTCGCTGCGGGCATGGGCATCGGGCTGATGTTCTATGGCGTGTCGGAGCCGATCTCTCACTTCAACTCCGCCTATGGCGGCACGGCCGCGGAGGGCGGCGCGCGCACCGATTGGGCCCCGCTCGGGGCGGCCGCCGGCGATGAGGAGGCCGCGCGCCGGCTCGGCATGGCGGCGACGATCTTCCACTGGGGCCTTCATCCCTGGGCGATCTATGCGGTGGTGGCGCTCGCGCTGGCGCTATTCAGCTACAACAAAGGGCTGCCGCTCACGATGCGCTCGGCCTTCTACCCGATCTTCGGCGAGCGGGTTTGGGGCTGGACCGGCCATGTGATCGACACGCTGGCGGTGATCGCCACGCTGTTCGGCCTCGCGACCTCGCTCGGCTTCGGGGCGACGCAGGCGAATGCGGGCCTCAATTTCCTGTTCGGTGTTCCGATCTCCGACACGACGAAGATCGTGTTGATCGTCGTCATCACCTGCGTCGCGCTGGTGTCGGTGGTCGCCGGACTCGATGCCGGCGTGAAGCGGCTCTCCGAGCTCAATATGGGGCTGGCGACCGCGCTTCTGCTGTTCGTGATCATCGTCGGGCCGACGGCGGCGATCGCCACCGGCTTCGTCGAGAACCTGATCGCCTATGGGCAGAACCTGATCCCGCTGTCGACGCCGTTCGGTCGCGAGGACGCGAATTTCAGCCAGGGCTGGACGGCGTTCTACTGGGCCTGGTGG
>JBCBRF010000051.1:0-21462 GCA_039819865.1 Pseudomonadota bacterium
GGGAGGATCTGTCGACGATCCTCGAGCGCTGGCGGCGGGCCGAGGCGCGCCTCGCGTCTTTGTCGACCGAGCTTTCCGAGCGGGAGGTCGGTGTGCGCCTCACTGCGCACTATCGCACGGCCGAACGGATCATGCGGACGCCCTGGATCAGCCTCGAGCATCTCGGAGCCAAGATCCTGATCGTCGACAGCCTCATCGACTGGAACGGATTGAGCCTCGCCGATGATCCGACCGCCGAAGCGCGCGCTCTTTGCGCCGACCATCCAAGCTCGGCGCACCGGCCGGCCTTGGGGTTGTAAACGCAAACACTTGGCACGAATGCGGCACGATTTTCGGTGCTTGTCTGCAGAACGTAAGCGCTGGCCTCAGCTAAACTATTGTTTTAACTGGCGCCGGCAGAGGGACTCGAACCCCCGGCCCTCTGATTACAAATCAGATGCTCTACCAGCTGAGCTATACCGGCGTGCCGCTTCGCCTACGCGAGCGCTCGGACGCTGTCCAGCGGCGTCGATGCGCCGCCGCTGGACAAGCGCGTCAATTGCCGAACAGGCCTTTCAGTTTCTTCTCGACATCTTGCGGTTTCTCGATCTTCAGGCCGTCGGCGCCGCCGCCGATCGCGCCCTCGATCGCGTTCGCCGCGCCGCCCGCGCCGTCGCTTGCGCCGCCCGTGAGCCCCTTGAGCAGCTCCCCCGGGTTCTCGAGCGCGCCCTGGACCACGCCCGACAGATCGGGCGCGTAGCTCAGGTTGGACCACGGGCCGCTGATCACGACCGGGATCGCGATCCCGCTCAGATCGTTGGCCCCGCCCTGGCCCTGCAGCGAAGCCACAAGCTTAGGCACCGCGCGGTAGTTCATCGATTGCTGGCCGAGATTGATCGTGCCCGACCCCGTCATCCGCAGCAGCGGCCCGAGGAACGACAGGTCGTTGTTCGACGCCACGCCGTCCTGGATCTGAAAGCTCGCCGTGATCGAGGCGAAGTCCGTCTTCGCCCGCCCGCCCGACTGCGCGCCGCTGAGTGGATTGGCGAGCCGTCGAAGCGTGCCGGGGATGTCGACGCCCAGGATCGCCCCGTCGCGCAGATCGATCGAAGCCGTCCCGTCGATCGAGGTCATCAACTCCCGCATCGAGGCGGCCGGCCCGGCGGCGTTCAGTGTGAACGCGCCGGTTCCCTCGAGCCGCTCGGTGTCCGCGAAATCGCGCAGGACCGGGCGGAGCTGGATGCCGGCGCCCTGAAGGTCGACGCCGATCGCCGGCGCGCCGGACGCGTCGACTTTGGCCGTTCCCGTCACGTCGCCGCCGTAGAGGCCGAGTTCGCGAACCTCGAGGTCGAGCGCGCCGCCCTTCAACGCGCCGACCAGATGGGTCGCGCCGAGCGCGATCTCTCGGGTCCGCAGTCCGCCGATTTGGATGTCGAAGGTCGCGTCGAGCGCCTTTAGCGGCGCGTAATCGATCGGATCCGCGGGCCAGCCGCCGCCGGAACCGCCGTCCGAGCCGCCTCCGGAACCGCCGCCCGAGCCGCCGCCGGATCCGCCGCCCGAGCCACCGCCTGCGATCGCCTGGAACGGCCGCACGTCGAGCGGCCCGCTCACGATCTTAGCGTCGATTTGCGGCCGGCCATCGAGGCCCGTCGCCGTCACCGAACCGGTCGCCTCGCTGTCGTCGAGCCGGAGCGTGTTGAGCGTCGCGGCGGCGGCCTCGGGCGTCGCCTCGATCGCAGCGTCGAGTCGCATCACGCGGAGGCCGCCCGGCACCCGTTGGCCGCTCGCCCATTCGGCGACCTCGCCGAGTTGGTCGGTCTCCGCTTTAAGAGCGCCCTCGACCGTCCGGTCGGCGGGATCGGTCGGGACCACGCCGCGCCAGCTCACCTCGAAGAACCGCGCCGAGGCGAGCGTCAACTCGGTCGAGATCGGCTGTCCGAGGCTCCAGCTCGGGCCGCCGTCCATGTCGCCCGACAGCGTGACCGTCCGGCCCGCATAGCGAATGTCTCCGCCGACATCGCCGCGCGCGGTCTCCCTGTTGACGTCGATCCGCCCCGCGACGTCCACCGCCTCAAGCCGGTCGATCGACGCCCCAGCCCCGAGATCGCCGCTCCAATCAAGCAGCGCGCGCACATCCGGGGCTTTCACGCGATAGTCGCCGGTCGCGAGCGGGATCGCCGCCACGCCGCGCGTGACGTCGCCTTGAAAGCCCGCATCGATCAGCGGGTTCTTGAGCGCCACGTCCACGGCGACGGGAACGTCGCCCGAGATCCAACCTTCGCCCGCGGCCGCCGTCGCCGACAGCGTCGTGTTCCGCCGGTTGAAATCCGCATCGCCCTGCACGGACACGTCGAGCGCCGCGGGCTTCACCTGGATCGAGCCGTTGAGATTGGCGGCGCCGAGCGGTTCGAGCGCCGGGGCCATCGTCTTCAGCCACCGGGTCTTCTCCGGGTCGCCGTCGAGCGCGAAGGTGAACTCGCCGTCCACCTCCGGCACGCCGTCGAGCGTCGGCGGCGCTTTGATCTGGCCGTTGTAAGACACCGCCACGCCGTCCGCGGACAGGGAGAAGTCGGTGGCCGCGACCTCGCCCGACCCGATTTTGGCCGGGCTGTCGAACGCGCCGTCGAGCGTCGCGTTCCGCCCTTGGATCAGCGCGCGGCCTTCCATCGTCAGCGTGGCGTCATAGGAGGGCAGGGAGATCGTCAGATCGCCGTCCTCGAGCGTCACAGTCTCCCGCGTCGCGCGGTTCACGAAGAACACCTCCGCGCCGGTGACCTCCGCCACCTTGAGGCTGAGCCGCTGCAGCGCGTCGCGCGCCGCGGCCACTCGATCCTCGCCGACGGTTTCCGCCTCGCGCCGCTCCTCGGCGGCCTCCGCCGCGTCCGAACCTTCGGGCGCCGGCGTCTCGAACACCCAGTTCGCGGTCTCCCCGTCCTCGGCCACCACCAGCCGGAGTTTCGGGTCGACCAGACGAATCTCTTCGATGTCGAAGCGCCCGGCCAGGAGCGGCAGGAACTGCACGCCGAAATTCGCTTCGCTCGCCTCCGCGAACGGCCCGGCGTCCTCGGCCCACGGCGCGTTCGCCATCTCGAAGCGCCCGGTCCGGAACCCGAGCACCGGGAACAGCGTGCGCTGGACGTCGCCCTCGATCGTCAGATCACGCCCGGTCGCGGTCTTCACCTGGTCCGAGACCAGCGCGGTGATGGTCGAGCTCGGGGTCAGATAGAAAACGCCGACGCCCGCCCCCACGACCAGCAGGACGATCACGACCAGATAGGTCAGCAGTTTGCGCAAAAATCGCATCGATGAACTCCTCGGCGGCTCCGTCCACGCGGTCTGCGCGGCGAGCCTCTTCCCCTTCTTCGCGCCGCGAGCGCCGATCCGTCGGCCCCCTGGGTCGGGCGGCCCGGCTGTCGGCGGTGCGCGACGCCTCTCCTCGGCCCGATCTCCCCGGCCGTTCGCCGCGCACCATAGCGAGATTCGCCGCGTCGGCCTACGCTTTCGCGGGAAGGGGGCGCAGGCCCCGCAAGAAGAAGCGTGTTCGTGCTGGCGTCGCCGCCCAGACCGGCGTATTTAGTAGCGCCAGTGACAGGGAGCGGCAAATGGTGAGCGAGGCGACCGGCATCTCGGTTGAGCCGGATGAGCTCGACGCAGTCGACGCTTCGGTGATCGACGCCGGAGACGGCGCGCGGCTGGTCGATCCGGCGCAATCCGCCGCGCCGTTCGACGACGACGATCCGACGCTTCGTCCGCAGGTTCTTGAGGAGTTCATCGGTCAGGAGGCGGCCAAAGCGAATCTACGGGTGTTCATCGAGGCGGCCCGCGCCCGCGGCCGCGCCATGGACCATACCCTGTTCTACGGCCCCCCAGGCCTCGGCAAGACCACGCTGGCGCAGATCGTCAGCCGCGAGCTTGGCGTGAATTTCCGCATGACCTCGGGCCCCGTGATCGCCCGCGCCGGCGACCTCGCCGCGATCCTGACCAATCTCGAGGCGCGCGACGTCCTGTTCATCGACGAGATCCACCGCCTGAACCCAGCAGTGGAGGAGATCCTCTATCCCGCGATGGAGGATTTCGAGCTGGACCTCGTGATCGGGGAGGGGCCGGCCGCGCGGTCGGTCCGGATCGATCTGCAGCCCTTCACGCTGGTCGGCGCGACCACCCGGCTCGGGCTTCTGACCACGCCGCTCCGCGACCGCTTCGGCATCCCGACCCGGCTTGAATTCTACACGGTCGAGGAGCTGTTGAAGATCGTGGACCGCGGCGCGCGCCTGTTGGGCGTCGAGCCGACGGCGGACGGCGCCGCGGAGATCGCGCGCCGCGCCCGCGGCACGCCCCGGATCGCCGGCCGGCTGCTCCGCCGCGTCGCCGACTTCGCCCTCGTCACCCAGCGGCGCGGGGAGACCGACGGCAGGATCGATCGCGACCTCGCCGACATGGCGCTGAACCGGCTCGAGGTCGACGACGCGGGTCTCGACGGCAACGATCGGCGCTATCTGCGCATTCTGGCGGAGAATTACGGCGGCGGCCCCGTGGGCGTGGAGACCATCGCGGCCGCTATGTCCGAGGCGCGCGACGCTATCGAGGAGGTGATCGAGCCGTTCCTGCTCCAGCAGGGGCTGATCCAGCGCACGCCCCGCGGCCGGGTGCTGGGCATGAAGGCCTGGCGCCATCTGGGCATGGCCGCGCCGCGCGCCCAGGACGGCTCTCCTCAGGGATCCTTGTTTGACGCAGACTGACCGCCCGCGCGCGCCCCGCCTCTTCTCCGCCCTGACCCGCCTCTTGTCTCCGCAGCGGCGGGAGGTTAGCGACGAGCCCATGAACCAATCCGAAGAAATCACGCAGTCCGAAGACGAGACTGTCGCGGCCGCTGAGAAGCCCGAGCCGGGCGCTCAGATCGCGCCTTCCGCCGAAAAGGCCGCTGAGGAGGTCGCTCTGGAGGCCGCCGATCCGGCGGCGGTCCCCGACGCGGCTGACGAGGCGGCTGAGAAGGTTGCCGAAGAGGCGCCCGAAGAGGCGCACGAGGAGGCTCGCGAGGAGGCGCCCTCTGCGGCCGCCCAAACTCCGGCGCCGCCGACCGAGGCGGAGATCGCCCGCGTCCGCGACCTGTTCGTCCGCCGCGACGGGGACGCCGCCCTGTCGGGCTTCCAGTTCGCCCGCTGGACCCGCCCGGTGTGCCCGGCGGTGTTCGGCGCAGACGACGCCGCGGCCGAGGCCATGCGCGCCGGCCTCCGCGACGTCGCGGGCCTGGTCGGGCTCGAACTGGTGGATGAGGACCCCGATCTCGGCGCCAACATCCTCTACTTTTTCTGCGCCGAATGGTCGGAGCTGAAGCAGGTGCCGTCGCTCGACCGGCTGATCCCGGATCTCGACAAGCTGACCGTGCTGCTCGCGGCCTCCGGCGCCAACCAGTACCGGATCTTCAGTTTCGGGCCCGATGCGGGCCTGCGGCTCGCCATCGTGCTGCTGCGCTATGACGAGGATCTCGCCCGGCTGAACCCGCAGGCGTTGGCGCTCGGCCAGGCGGTGCAGACGCTCTTGCTCTGGTCGGACCAGGCCTTCGTGCGGGAGAACCCGGTCGATCTCGGCTTCCGCCGCAGCCGGTCCGGCCGGGGCGGTCGGCCCCGCGTCACGCGCTGGTTCTCCGCGCTGCTGAAAGCGGCCTACGCGGACGGCGCGCCCGGCTATTCCGACGACGCCGCGCTCGCCGAGACGCTCGCCACGGCGGTGGCGCTCGAACTCGAGGCGACCCCGTCCTCCGACCGCCGATCCCGTCCGTCCCGCGGCCGTCGGGGCGACAAGCGGGGCGGGGAGGGAGCCGAGGCGCAGCCGCTGGCGGGCGAGGCGGAGAAACCCGACGCCGAACAGCCGACCGCTGAGCAAGCAGGCTCGGAGCCGCCAAACGGCGAGACCGACGCCGCCTCAACCGCGCCTGCGGCCTCGGAGCCCCCCGCCGAACCGGAGACCGCGTCTGCGAGCGCGGACGCCGAGGCGTCGGCCGATCCGAGCGATGGCCAGACCGAAGGTCGACCCGACGGCCAAACCGACGGGGTCGTGGACGACGAGACGTCGGAGCCGGACGCGGAGCCGGCGGCCGAAACCACAGCCGAAACCACAGCCGAAACCACAGCCGACGACCGCGCGGAGGATCGTAAAGCGTGATCGAGGCGGCCCCGCACCGCTTCCCGGTTCGCGTCTACTACGAGGACACGGATCTCGGGGGTGTGGTCTACCACGCCAATTATCTCCGCTTCTTCGAGCGCGGCCGCTCCGAGATGCTGCGCGACGCCGGCGTCGATCAGGCCGCGCTCAAATCGGGCGAGGATCTCGTCTTCATGGTCTCGCGCTGCGACGTGCGGTTCCACCGTCCGGCCCGCTACGACGATCTGTTGAGCGTCGAAACCCGGGTCGAGCGGATCGGCGGCGCCAGCCTCGCTCTCGATCAGCGGCTGATCCGCCCCGGCGAGGAGGGACCGCTGGTCGCCGCCCGCGTCGATGTCGCCTGCGTGCGCTTGTCGTCGGGCCGGCCCGCGCGGCTGCCGGCGCCCCTTCGCGAGAGGCTCGACGCGCTGGCGGCGGATCGGGATTCCGCTTCCGCCGGCGCGCCGCCCCTCGACGCAGCCGAAGCCGCGCGTTAACCCTCGGCGCCCGAACGGCGCGGCGTCCGGCGCAGCCTTCTGCGCCAGCGCCCCGATAGCGCCTTTTTTTCGACGGCCTGCGCCGCGACACGCGTTTGGCCAAAGCGGTGTTTTGCCTGTGCGAGGGATGATCCTCGCCTCTGACGGAGCGCGATATGGACGCGAGCTTGATCCTGATCGCCCAGGCGGCCGCCAGCGTGGCCGGCGACGCCGCCTCGGGCGCGGACCTCGCCGGCCCGAACGGCATCACCGAAGCGGATTTTTCGCTGACCGCCCTGTTCTTCAAGGCGCATTGGGTCGTCCAGGGCGTGATGATCCTGCTCCTGGTCTGCTCCGTCTGGTCCTGGGCGGTGATGATCGAGAAGGGGTTGAGCTACTCGGGCCTGATGGGCGGCTTCAATCGGTTCGAGGAGACCTTCTGGTCCGGCAAGGCGCTCGACGTTCTGTATGAGGAGCTGGGGCCCACGCCCGCCAACCCGATCGAACGCGTGTTCGCCGCCGGCATGCGGGAATGGGTGCGCTCGGTCGAGACCGGCAGCGGCCTGTTCCACGCCGCGCGCGACCGGATCGACCGGGCCATGAACGTCGCGGTCGCGCGCGAGGTCGAGGCGATCGAGAAGCGCTTGAGCCATCTGGCGACCATCGGCGCGACGGCGCCGTTCATCGGTCTGTTCGGCACGGTTTGGGGCATCAAGAACAGCTTCGAATCGATCGCGATCAGCCAGAACACCTCGATCGCCGTCGTCGCGCCCGGCATCGCCGAGGCGCTGGTGGCGACCGCCATCGGCCTCTTCGCGGCGATCCCCGCCGTCGTCGCCTACAACCAGCTCTTGGGCTCGGCCAACCGAATGACCGGCCGGCTCGAGAATTTTGCGGACGAGTTCTCGACGATCCTGTCGCGCCAGCTCGACAAGCGGGGGGTGTGATCGATGGCGATGAATGTTGTGGGCGGCGGCGGGAGAGGCGGCGGTCGCCGGCGCGGCCGGCGCGGCGGCGCGCCGATGGCCGAGATCAACGTGACGCCCTTCGTCGACGTCATGTTGGTGCTGCTGATCATCTTCATGGTCGCGGCCCCGCTGTTGACCGCCGGCGTGCCGCTCAATCTTCCGAAGGGCCAGGCCAACCCGCTGCCCGTGGACAAGCAGAAAAAGCCCCTGATCGTTGAGATCGACGCCGAGGGCCGCATCTTTGTCGACAAGTCGGAGTATCCGCTTGACCAGCTCATCGCGGGCGTGGTCGAGGCGGTCGAGAGCCGGGTCGCGTCCGGCGACAGCGAGGCGCAGGATCCGACCGACGAACTGCTGCTGCTGCGCGCCGACGGCGACAACACCCACGCGCGGGTCAGCCAGGTGATGGCCTTGTTGAATTCGAACGGTTTCACGAAGTTCGGCATCGTGATGGACCAGACCAGCTCGTCCTCCGCCGAGCCGGCCCCAGCCGGGGACCAATGATCGTCGCGCGGGGGCGCCGCGCGGCGACCACTGCGACGACGCAATGGCATTCGAGAGGAGACCGACGCTCTTGACCGGCGCAGCGCGATGGATCGGACTGACGCTCTCGGGGCTGGCGCATGGCGCGCTGGTTCTGGCGGTCGCGTTTCAGATCGATCTGTTCGGTCGCGAGGAGCCGCCGGAGATCGAGTTCGTCGAGGCGCAGATCCTGTCCGCGGAGGAGTTCGCCGAGCTGACCGCCGCGGCGGAGCCCGAGCCGACCGAGCAGCTCGCCTCCGTCGAGCAGCCGGCGCCGCCCGCGCCGGAGCCGCCGCAACCGCCGGACGCGCCGGCCCCCTACGAGACCGAGCCCGCGGCGCCGAACCCGCTCGTGTTCGATCCGGAGTCGACCTCGGACGCCCCGGTGGAGGATCAGATCCGCGAGGCGCTGCCGAAGCCGCGCGTCGCTCAGCCCGACGTCGCGCCGACGCCCCCGCCGAACCAGGACGCAGCGCCACAGGTCGAGACCGCGAGCGATGAAGCGCCGCCGGCCGAGGAGACCCCGGAGCCCGACGCGAATAAGCCTCAGATCGCCAACGCCCCGCCGCAGCCCGAGCCCAACACGCGCGACCGGGCGCCCCAGCCCGACCAGCCCGACACGCCGCCCGAGCGGACGGCGGAGGCCGCGCCCGAACCGGAGCCCGATCCGCACCCGCACGCGCCCGAGGCGGTCGCGGCGGACGAGCTGCCGAAGCGCCGCCCGACCCGCGTGGCCGAGGCCGCGGCGCCCGAGCCCGAGGCGCCCGAACCCGCCGCGCCGAGCCCGCCGACGCCGCCCGCGACCCGCACCGCAGAGCGGAGCCAGGCCCCGGTGGTCGGGCCCAAGCTCTCCCTGTCGGAGCGAAACGGTCTTCGGATCTCGCTGACGCGCTGCTGGAGCCGCCCCGACGCCGCCGGGGTCGATCCGCGCCTGTTGGTGGTGAAGATCCGGATGCAGTTGCGCGAGGATGGCCGCATCATCGGCAGGCCTAGGATCATAGAGCCGCAGCGGCTGACGGTGACCCGCCAGCGCGCGGCGGTGATAGCGGCTCAGCGCGCGCTGTCGAGTTGCCAGCCCTATCAGCTGCCGCCGGCGAAATACGCCAGCTGGCGCGAGATCATCGTCACCTTCGATCCCCGCGAAGAGGCCGCCGGCGTCCAGTGACCCCGTCGAGCGGCTCGGCGAGCGCCGCCGTCGATCCTCCCGCGCGCATCGCCGGTGGGTCGACTCCGGGCCGCCCGGGCGATCCGCGCCGCCGCCCGCGCCGCGGCGACCGCGTCCGGGCCCGACTCCCCCGAGCCGGGGGGGGCGAGCCCGGCCTTGAGCCCCCGATCCCACCGCTGTTGCGGTTCAGCGCGTCTGTTCGCCCCGCCGCTGATACGCCGCGCGCGCCGAAACCGACGCGAATTCGCGCCGCGACCGGCCGTTTCGCCCAAACGCCGCCATTTTGCCTCGCCAAGCAGCCGGCTGACGCCGTAAAGCGCCGGACGAGAGAGACGACCGCGTGCTATCTGCGGGCCGGGCGCGACCGGCCGACGACCGACCGCGGCGGATACCGGAGAGGAGACCCTATGACGACTTCTCGGCGACAGCTGCTGTTGAGCGCTTCAGGCGCCGCCGCGGCGGCGACCATGGGCGCCGGGCTCGGAGGGTGGAGCGCGCCCGCATCGGCGCAGGGCGGCCCGCTTGAGATCACCGTTCGGGGCGGCGAGTTCAAGCCGATCCCGATCGCGATCGCCCCCTTCCGAAGCGCGAGCCCCGGTCTCGAGACCCTCGCCGCCGACGTCACCGAGGTGATCGCCGCCGATCTCGAGCGATCCGGCCTGTTCCGGCTGGTGAACCCGGGGCCGGTGCAGAGTATCGACGTCACGCCCGCCTTCGACGTGGTCCGCACCCAAGGCGCCGACGCCATCGCGGTGGGCGAGGCGCTGCTCGATCAGAACGGCCGGCTCGCGGTGCGCTTCCGGCTGTGGGACGCGACCACCGGCCAGCAACTGGAGCAGATCCAGTACACGTCCGACCCGACCGGCTGGCGCCGGATCTCTCACAAGGTCGCCGACAAGATCTATTCGACGCTCACGGGCGAGGATCCGTATTTCGACAGCCGCATTGTGTTCGTCGACGAGCGCGGCGCGAAGAACGCCCGACGCAAACGTCTGGCGATCATGGACAGCGACGGCGCCAATGTCGCCTATCTGACCGACGATCGCGACCTGGTGCTGACCCCGCGCTTCTCTCCGGCGCGCCAGCAGATCACGTTCATCTCCTACGCCCAGGGCGCGCCGCAGATCTTCCTGCTCGACCTCGCCAGCCAGAACCAACAGCTCCTCGGCACTTTTCCGGGCATGACCTTCGCGCCGCGCTTCTCGCCCGACGGCGACCGCGTCGCGCTCAGCCTGACCCGCGGCGGGCGCACCAACATCTATCTGATGGATCTCGCGAGCCGGAAGACCCGGCCGCCGCTTACGCGCTCGACCGGCATCGACACCGGGCCGAGCTTCTCGCCCGACGGCCGCCGCATCGTGTTCGAGAGCGACCGCGGCGGCTCCCAGCAGCTTTACGTGATGGACGCGGACGGTCTCGGCCAGACCCGGATCTCCTTCGGCGGCGGGCGCTACGGCACCCCGGTCTGGTCGCCCCGCGGCGACCTGATCGCTTTCACCAAGATCGCTCAGGGCCGTTTCGGCATCGGCGTGATGCGCCCCGACGGCTCCGAGGAGCAGATCCTGACCTCGAGCTTCCTCGACGAAGGCCCGACCTGGTCGCCGAACGGCCGCGTGATCCTGTTCTTCCGCGAGACCGGCGGCGCGCAAGGCCGTCCGGAGCTGTTCACCGTCGACGTGACCGGGCGCAATCTTCGCCGCCTGAGCACGCCCGCCGGCGCCTCCGATCCCGCCTGGTCGGGGCTGCTGACCGCCTAGGGACCCGCCCGGTCCTCTGGCCGGCGCGGAGCGAGGCTTCGGGCCGGTGGAGTTGTCACCCCGCAACCGCGCGCGTAGGGTCGCGCGCGAAGTTGCGGCGCGAAACCTGCGAGCGCGATACGCGTTGATCCGAATGCGCTGCGCACTGCCTCAGGAGACTTAAATGCGTCGTTTCTCCCTGCTCACCCTCGCCGCCGCCGCGCTACTGACCGTGGCGGGCTGCAGCTCGACCCCTGACGAGGCCGCATCCGCCGACGCCGCCGGCGCAGGCCGCTCGGGCGTCTCGACCGCGGCCGTCGACGAGAGCTCGCTCGAGTATTTCCAGGTCACCGTCGGCGATCGGGTGTTTTTCGAGACCGACCGCAGCGATCTGACCGCGCAGGCCCGCGCCACCCTCGACGCCCAGGCGCGTTGGCTGCAGCTCAACCCGCAGGGCCCGATCGTGATCGAGGGCCACGCCGACGAGCGCGGCACCCGCGAGTACAACCTCGCCCTCGGCGCCCGTCGCGCCAACGCCGTCCGCGCCTATCTGGTGGCTCAGGGCGTCCCGGCCGATCGGATGCGCGCCGTGACCTTCGGCAAGGAGCGCCCGGTCGAGGTCTGCAGCCGGCTGGAGTGCTGGAACAAGAACCGTCGCGCCGTGACCGTGGTCTCCGGCGCCGGCAGCTGAGCCGCGCTCGAGCGCGCGAAACACGTCATGGCCCCGCGCCGCCCGGCGCGGGCGCCCGGCAGTCTAAGGAGCATGCGATGACCCCGCCGATTTCTAGGACCGCGACCCGCCCCCGGCGCGCGCGCCGTCTCGGCGCGGCGGCGGTCGCGCTGCTCTCCGCCTCGCTGCTCGCCGCCACTGCCGCCGCCCAGGTCGGATCGCAGGTTGGCCCGCCGAGAGGGGGCGCCGCCACGGGCGGATCGGTCTACGGCCAGCAGAGCGGAACCTTCGGCGGGTCGTCGAGCGCCTCGGGCGGCGCGTTCGGCGCCGCGCCGTCGACCTCGAGCCGCGATTGGGTCAACCCGGACGTGATCGCCCTCCGCGAGGAGGTCGAGCGCCTCAGCCGCGAGGTCGAGCGCTTGCGCGGCGGCGGCGTCGCCCCGAGCGGCGGCGGCCAGCCCGTCGGCGCGGACGCCTATGTCCGCCTCGACGCGGTGGAGGTGCAACTGCGCGACCTGATCGGCCGCATCGAGCAGATCGAGTTCCGGCTTCAGGGCGTCCAGAACGAACAGGCTCAGCGGATCGAGGATCTCTCGCTCCGGCTCGGTCTGCTCGAACAGGCGATCGACGGCGGCGTCAGCTCCGACCCGAACGCCATCGGGATCGACCCGAACGCCATCGGCGAGGACCCGAACGCGCTCGGCGACGACCCGAACCTGGTCGACCCCAATCGGGTCGATCCGAACGGCGGCGCCCGGACCGGCGGCGTCGGGAGCGGCGCGACCTATGGCGGTCAGACCTTTGGCGGCGCGACCTATGGCGGCGTCGAGAGCGGGACGGGCGGTTCCGGCCTCGGCGCGCCGCCGCGTCCGCTCGGGACCTTGCCGGGCGGCGGCGCCTCCGGCGGCCAATCGGGCGGTCAGGACGCGAGCCAGTATGGCGGCGGCGCGCTGGCGCCGTCCCGAGGCGGCGGCTCCGCCGCGGCCGATCCGGCCGCCGACGGCGCGCTCAGCTCGGCGATCGGCGCGCTCCGCTCCGGCTCCTTCGCGAGCGCGGAGACCCAGCTCTCGACGTTCCTGCAGCGCTATCCGACTCATCCGCGCGCTGGCGAGGCCAAGTACTGGCTGGGAGAGACCTATTTCGTCCGGCAGCAGTATCAGCGCGCGGCGCCGACGTTCCTCAGCGCGTATCAGGAGCATCCCGACGGCTCCAAAGCCCCGGACAGCCTGCTTCGCCTCGGCATGACGCTCGCCCAACTCAATCAGCGCGAGGAGGCCTGCCTGACTTTCAGCCAGGTCGGCCAGCTCTATCCGAACGCCTCCGCCAACACCCGCCGGCAGGCGCTGGTCGAGGCGCGACGGAACGGCTGCCGCTGACCGCGTGAGCGCGGAGCATGCCCTCGGATCCCACCGCGGCGAGAGCGCCCGTCGAACCCGACGCCGATCGCCCTGAGAGCGTCGCGTTCGAAACCGCGGTCGGCGCGCTTGAGCGTCTTTCCGCGGACCTCTGGACGCCCGACGGGCCCCCGCTGGCCGTCGCCGCCTCCGGCGGTTCGGACAGCGTCGGCCTCCTGGTCCTCGCCGCCCGTCGCGCCGCCGAGACCGGCCGGAGCCTGCGCGCCGTGACGGTCGATCATCGTCTCCGGCGCGAGAGCGCGGACGAGGCCGCCGCGGTGGCCCGGCTCGCCGAGCGCCTCGGCGCGCCGCACGCCATTCTGCGCTGGGAGGAAGGCGACCGGGATCGGCTCGGCAACCTGCCCGCGGCCGCGCGCGACGCGCGCTACCGGCTGATGGCGGACTGGGCGCGTGCGGAGGGCGTCGCGGCGCTGGCGGTCGCCCATACGGAGGACGACGTCGCCGAGACCCTGCTGATGCGGCTCGCCCGCGGCTCCGGCGTCGACGGCCTCGCGGAGATGCGGTCGCGCGCGTCGATCGGGACCTCGGACGGCGTCGAGATCCCGCTGCTCCGCCCGTGTCTCGAGGTCGCGCGCGAGGATCTGCGCGCCCTTTGCCGGACCGAGGGCGTCGACTGGATCGAAGACCCGACCAATGAAGACCCACGCTATGACCGCACGCTGGCGCGCAAAGCGCTCGCGGCGCTGGAGCCTCTGGGGCTGGACCGCGCCGGCCTCGCCGCGACCGCGCGCCGGCTCCGCCGCGCCCGCACCGCGCTCGAGCAGGCGACGGAGGACGCGATCGCACGCTCGGCCGATCTGTGCGGCGCTCTCGGCTGGGCGGCGCTCGATCCGGGCGCGCTGGCGGAGACCCCGCGCGAGATCGCGCTGAGGGCGTTGGCCCGTCTGATCGAATGGGTCGCCGACGCGCCCTATCCGCCGCGGCTCGAATCGCTCGAAGCGGCGCTTGACGCGGTCCTGGCGGGCGCGGCCGGACGCACGCTCCACGGCGCCGTGCTCGATCCGATGGAGGACGGGCGCTGGGCGATCTGCCGCGAACTCGCCGCCGTCGAGGCGCCGATCCCGGTGTTCCGCGCGGACCGTCGGTTCTGGGACCGTCGCTGGCGCTATGAGCTCGGCCGGATCGAGACCGCCGCCTTTCCCGGTCCCGCCTCCGAGCTGGCGATCGGGCCGCTTGGCGAGGCGGGCGCGACGGCGTTGAAGACCCTGGCCGAGCGCGACGGCTTCGAACCCACGGCCGCCTACGCGGCCGCGCCGCGCCGCGCGCGATTGACGGCGCCGGCGCTCTGGTGCGACGGCGCTCTGGTCGCGGCGCCGGCGGCGGGCTTTGCGCCGGACCGCCTGACCGCGAGGCTCCGACGCCCGGAGATCGGCCGCACCGCCTGAGCGCCGATTGCGCTAAGTCAGTTGATCACCAAGCCTAAACTCTTATCTACTAGCTGACTGACGACGGGGGCGTGGTCGATCGCGTCCGTTTCATTCTCCAGAACATGGGAGCCCATCGGTGGGAAACCTGCGTAACCTCGTGCTTTGGGCCGCGATTCTTCTGCTTCTCGTGGCCCTGTTCAACGTGTTCCGCCAGCCGACCAATTCCTCGGCCACGCGCGAGATCGCCTATTCGGAATTCCTGGAGCGGGTCGACCGCAAGACGGTTCGCGAGGTGACGATCGACGGCGAGCGGATCGAGGGGCGCACCACGGACGGCACGGTGTTCCAGACCATCCAGCCGGTCGGCTCTGAGGCGGTCCTGATCCCCGCGCTCCGCGAGGCCGGCGTCTCGATCAGCGTCGAGCCCCAGCAAAGAAGCGGTCTGCTGGCGACGCTCCTGACCTGGCTGCCTCTGATCGTGCTGATCGCGATCTGGATCTTCTTCCTCAACCGCATGCAGTCGAACGGTCGCTCGGCCATGGGCTTCGGCAAGAGCCGGGCGAAGCTGCTGACCGAGAACACCACTCGCGTCACGTTCGACGACGTCGCCGGCATCGACGAGGCCAAGGATGAACTCGAGGAGATCGTCGAGTTCCTGAAGGCCCCGCAGAAATACACCGCGCTCGGCGGCAAGATCCCGAAAGGCGCCCTGCTGGTCGGCCCTCCGGGCACCGGTAAGACGCTGCTGGCGCGCGCCATCGCGGGCGAGGCCGGCGTGCCGTTCTTCTCGATCTCGGGCTCCGACTTTGTGGAGATGTTCGTGGGCGTCGGCGCCAGCCGCGTGCGCGACATGTTCGAGCAGGCGAAGAAAAACTCCCCCTGCATCGTGTTCATCGACGAGATCGACGCCGTCGGCCGCCACCGCGGCGCGGGGTATGGCGGCGGCAACGACGAGCGCGAGCAGACGCTGAACCAGCTGCTGGTCGAGATGGACGGCTTTGAGGCGAATGACGGCGTGATCCTGATCGCGGCGACGAACCGGCCCGACGTTCTCGATCCCGCGCTGCTGCGCCCGGGCCGCTTCGACCGTCAGGTCACGGTGCCGAATCCGGACGTGAACGGTCGCTTCAAGATCCTGCAGGTGCACGCCCGCAAGACCCCGCTTGGCCCGGACGTCGACCTTCACGTCATCGCCCGCGGCACGCCCGGCTTCTCGGGCGCGGATCTCGCCAACCTGGTCAACGAGGCCGCGCTGATGGCCGCCCGCGCCAACAAGCGCCTCGTGACCATGACCGATTTCGAGAGCTCCAAGGACAAGGTGATGATGGGCTCGGAGCGTCGCTCGCTGGCGATGACCGAGAAGGAGAAGAAGCTCACCGCCTATCACGAGGCGGGCCATGCGATCGTCGGCCTGAACGTGCCGAGCCATGATCCGATCCACAAAGCGACGATCATCCCGCGCGGCCGGGCCCTGGGCCTCGTGCTGTCTCTGCCGGAGCGGGACCACCTGTCCCAGACCTACGAGCAGCTGACCTCGAAAATCGCCATGGCGATGGGCGGCCGCGTCGCCGAGGAGATCATCTTCGGCGAGGAGCAGGTCACCAACGGCGCGGCGTCGGACATCCAGCAGGTGACCCGGATCGCGAAGGCGATGGTCACGCAGTTCGGCATGTCCGACAAACTCGGCGCCATTGACTACTCCGGCAATCGGGAGACCTATCTCGGCATGCAGTCGGCCGGCGCCGACGTCTCGCCCGAGACCCAGCAGGTCATCGACGAGGAGATCCGGCGGCTGGTCGAAGAGGGCTACGAGACCGCCAAGCGCGTCCTCACCGAAAAGAACGCCGATCTCCATAAACTCGCGCAGGGATTGCTCGAGTACGAGACGCTGACGGGCGAAGAGATCCGCAAGGTTCTGGCGGGCGAGAAGATCGAGCGCGACGACGGCGTCGAGCCGGGCGGCCCGTCGAGCGCGGTCAGCGTGCCGAAAACCCGCAAAGGTCCGGAGACGGGCGGCGGTCTGGAGCCCGCGCCGGGCGTCTGACGTCGAGCCTGGCGTCTGACGCGGCGGGGCCGCCGGGACGGAGCCGGAAATCCTCTGTCACAAGCTGTGAACGCCGCGCCTCGTGCGCGGCGTTTGCGTTTCCGCCCGCCTGCGCTATCAGCCATCTATGGTGCAGACGCCGTCCGTCGCGCCCGACGCGCCTTCCCGGCGCGCGGTCGCCCTCCGCTCTCCTCCGCCGCTGGCCGGCGTCGATCTCTCGACGCCCCGGGTGATGGCCGTGCTGAACGTGACGCCCGACAGCTTTTCGGACGGCGGCCGCTGGGCGGGCGTCGAGCGCGCCGTCGAGGCGGGGCTTGAGATGGTCGCCGCGGGCGCGGATTTCCTCGATATTGGTGGCGAATCGACCCGCCCCGGCGCGACGCCGGTGGCGCCGGAGGAAGAGCAGGCCCGCGTGGCGCCGGTCATCGAAGGCTTGCGCGCCGCCGGCTGCCCTGCGCCGCTCTCGATCGACACGCGCAACGCCGCGACCGCGCGCGCCGCCTTCGCCGCCGGCGCGCGGATCTTCAACGACGTCACCGCGCTCGGCCACGATCCCGAAAGCCCGTCGACCGCGGCGGCGCTGACCGCGGCCCACCCGGATGCGGGCGTGATCCTCTGCCACTCCCAGGGCGATCCTGCGACCATGCAGGCGAACCCGCTCTACGAGCATGTGGTCGATGACGTCGCCGGCGCGCTGGCGGACGCCCGCGACCGCGCCAAGGCCGCCGGCGTCCCCGAAGACCGGATCGTCCTCGATCCCGGGATCGGTTTCGGCAAGACCCTCGAGCACAATCTCGAGCTGATCCGCGGGCTTCAGGCCTTGAGCGCCCTCGGCTGCGCGGTCTTGCTCGGCGTCTCGCGCAAGCGCTTCATCGGCACGCTCGGCGGCCAGCCCGACCCGAGCCTCCGCGCCCCGGGATCGATCGCCGCCGGCCTTTTCGGCGTGCTCCGCGGGGCCCGCATTTTGCGTGTTCACGACGTCGCCGACACCGTCCAGGCGCTCCGCGTCTGGCGCGCCCTCGTCGATCCCGCCGCCGTCGCTCTCGCCCAGTGACGCCGACCAACCCTCCACACCACCAGGACAGCCCTCGATGACCCGAGCCCCCATCCGCAAACTCTTCGGCACCGACGGCGTTCGCGGGCGCGCGAACCAGGATCCGATGACGGCGGACATGGCGCTGAAGCTTGGCATGGCCGCGGGGCGCTATTTCCGGAACGGCGACGCGCCGCACCGCGTGGTGATCGGCAAGGACACCCGCCTGTCGGGCTATCTGTTCGAGAGTTCTTTGACCGCGGGGCTCGTCTCGATGGGCGTCGACGTCTACACCCTCGGCCCGGTCCCGACGCCCGCGGTCGGCATGCTGACCCGCTCGCTCCGCGCCGATCTCGGTGTGATGATCTCCGCCTCGCACAACCCCTATTATGACAACGGCATCAAGTTCTTCGGCCCCGACGGCTACAAGCTCTCCGACGAGGTCGAGGCCGTGATCGAACAGTACATGGCCAATGGGTTGAGCGACCACTTGGCGGGCGATCGCGATCTCGGCCGGATCCAGCATCTCGACGACGGCCGCGCCCGCTACATCGAGTTCGCCAAGGCGACCTTCCCGCGGGAACTGACGCTCGACGGGGTGAAGATCGTCGTGGACTGCGCCAACGGCGCCGCCTACCGCACCGCGCCCGAAATGCTCTGGGAGCTCGGCGCCGAGGTCATCCGCGTCGGCGTCTCGCCGAACGGGGTCAACATCAACGACGGCTGCGGCTCGACCGCGCCCGAGGCCGCCCAGCGCGCCGTGGTCGAGCACCGCGCCGATCTCGGCATCGCGCTCGATGGCGACGCCGACCGAGTGCACATCATCGACGAGAAGGGCCGGATCGTCGACGGCGACCAGATCATGGGTCTGATCGCCGGCGACTGGGCGCGGACCGAGCGCTTGCGGGGCGGCGGCGTGGTGGCGACCGTGATGTCCAATCTCGGGCTCGAGAAGCATCTCGCGGGCGCCGGCCTGTCGCTGATCCGGACCAAGGTCGGAGACCGCTATGTGGTCGAGGAGATGCGCCGCTCCGGCTACAATCTCGGCGGCGAGCAGTCGGGCCACATCGTCCTCAACGACTTCGTCACCACCGGCGACGGCGCCATCGCGGCGCTCCAGGTGCTGGCCGCGCTGGTGCGCTCCGACAAGCCGGCGAGCGAGCTGCTGCGGGTGTTCGAGCCCTTCCCTCAGCTGCTGAAGAACGTGCGCTTCGACGGCGCCGCCCAGCCGCTCGAAAGCGCTCAAGTTCAGGCCGCGATCGCCGCGGGCGAGAGCCGCCTCGGCGCGAGCGGTCGGCTCGTGATCCGCAAATCCGGCACCGAGCCGGTGATCCGCGTGATGGGAGAGGGCGAGGACCCGAAACTGGTCGAAGCCGTGGTGGACGACATCTGCGCCGCGGTCACGGACGCCGCCAAATCCGCCGCGGCCTGACGATCGCGATCAGGATAAGTGGACGCCGGTTATCCGTCCGATCGCGCGACACGGTCTGAACAGCGCGCCCCGTTCCGCCTCTAACGCGTCTGCGGCGCGAGGCGTCTCCAGACCCAGCCGACGCCGCCCTGGCTGATCGCCACGCCCACCAGGATCAGCGCCAGCGCCGGCAGCGCGCGCTCGGGGATGGTTTCGCCACGGAACAGCGCCCCGAAGCCCACGGCCCAGAGCGGCACCTGATAGTTCACGAGGCTGAGAAAGCTCGGCCCCGCGCGGCGGAGCACGATCACCAAGAGCACCTGCGCGACCGCCGTCGGGGCGAGCCCCAGATAGACCAACGCCCAGGCGCCGCCGGCGTCCCAGGGCGCGTCGAGCGGCCGTTCGAACAGGAAAGCGATCGGCGCCATGATCAGCGCCGCGAGCCCGATCGCCGCCGAGCCGAAAGCGAGCGCCGGCGTTTCCGGCGAGAGCTTGGTGAGGATCGAGCCGACCGCATAGCCGCTCGCCGCGCCGAGGCAAGCGAGTTGCGCCAGCACCGCGACGTCCGATCCGCCGAGCGCCCGGAACGCGTCGAACCCGAACAGATAGATCACGCCGACGAAGCCCACGACGAACCCCGTCGCCTTCACCAGGGTCAGCCGCTCTCCCGGGACAAGCATATGCGCGAGCGGCAGCACGATCAGCGGCAACGAGGCCATGAAGATCCCCGCGAGCGCGCTCGGCACATGGGTCTGCGCCCAGGACAGCAGCGCGAACGGGATTGCGTTGGCCGCGAGCGCGACCCCGAGAGCGAACAGCCAGACCGGCCGCGCGCCCGGCGCGAACGGGGAGGGCGGCAGGGATCCCCGCGCCGCCGCGAGCGCGAACAGCGCAACCGCGCCGAGCGCCAGCCGGCCCGCCGCCACCGTCAGTGGCGGCAGCGTATCGACCGCCACCCCGGTCAGCGTGAACGAGCCGCCCCAGATCATCCCGAGCGTCGCCAGCAACGCCCAGTTCCGCCAATCGCCCGCGCCCGGCATCGCGACGCCTCCCAGTCCTTTTCCGGTGGTCGCTTGAGCGCGCCGACCGTGTCGTTCGGTGGATCTAGGCCCGTTGAGAACCGCTGTCTCGGCGCGCGCCGTCGCCGCCCTCGATTTTCCGGCGACCGCTGCGGAACCGATAGTGCGCCACCGGCGGCTCGGACGAAAACCGACGGATTGAGGTCTGTGGCCGACGCGAAACGCTTGCGCCGATCCCCCGAATGCGCTTGAAGGCGCGTGGGCGCGCCGTCGAGAGGGTGAGCGGCGTCGCGCTCAGCTGAACTCGCCCCGACATGGAGACGGTCCATGAATGCGCTTGAAGCGCCGCAGGCGAAGCCTGCCCAACCTTCTTTTTCCTCCGGTCCTTGTCCCAAACGCCCAGGCTGGTCGTTCGCCGCGGTGGCGGAGCGCGCCATGCTCGGCCGGTCGCATCGCGCCAAAGCGCCGAAAGCCCAGCTGAAGGAGGCGATCGACAAGACCCGCGCGCTCCTCGGCGTGCCCGATGACTATCGGGTCGGCATTGTCCCGGCGTCCGACACCGGCGCCTTCGAGATGGCGATGTGGACCATGATGGGCGCCCGCCCGGTCGACATGCTGGTCTGGGAGAGCTTCGGCGCCGGCTGGGCGACCGACGCCACCAAGCAGTTGAAGCTCGAGGACTGCCGCGTGCTGAAGGCGGAGTACGGTCAGGTGATCGACTTCGCCCAAGTCCGCGCCGAGGCGGACATCGCCTTCACTCAGAACGGCACCACCAGCGGCGCGCGGATCGCCGATTTCGATTGGATCCCCGCCGACCGCGCCGGCCTGACCTTCAACGACGCGACCTCCGCCGCCTTCGCGCAGCCGATCGACTGGGCGAAATGCGACGTCGTCACCTTCTCCTGGCAGAAGGTGATGGGCGGCGAGGCGGCGCACGGGATGCTGATCCTGAGCCCCCGCGCGGTCGCGCGGCTCGAGAGCTTCACGCCCGATCGCCCGCTGCCGAAGATCTTCCGCCTGACCAAGGGCGGCGAGCTGATCGCCGACATCTTCGAGGGCGCGACCATCAACACCCCCTCGATGCTCTGCGTCGCCGACTATCTCGACGCGCTCGACTGGGCCGCGGCGGAGGGCGGCGCCGAGGCGATCATGGCCCGCGCGGACCGAAACGCCCGGATCTTGGGTCAGTGGGTCGAGGCGACGCCCTGGGTCGAGAACCTGGTCGCCGATCCCGCGCGCCGCTCGAACACCTCCGTCTGCCTGAAGATCGTCGATCCGGGCGTCGCCGCGCTCGACGAGCCGGCCCAGGCCGCCTTCGCCAAGCGCATGGCGGCGCTGCTCGACGCGGCCGGCGCGGCGTATGACGTCGGCGGCTATCGCGACGCGCCCCCGGGTCTCCGGATCTGGTGCGGCGCGACGGTCGAGAGCTCGGATGTCGAGCTGCTGACGCCTTGGCTCGATTGGGCCTTCGCGACCGCCAAAGCGGAGCTCTGACGGCCCCTTCGCCGCTCTGATC
>JBCBRF010000052.1:0-21449 GCA_039819865.1 Pseudomonadota bacterium
GGCGGCGAATTGACCGACGGCCCGGCCGCCCCTAAGCGAAGGGCCGACCCCCAAAAGAAAAGGCGAGGAGACCCTTCGATGTCCGACCGTTCCCTGCTCATCCTGCCCGGCGACGGCATCGGACCCGAAGTCATGGATCAGGTGCTCCGCGTCATCGAGTGGTTCAACGCGAACCGCGGAACCTGCTTCGCCTGCGAGACCGACCTCGTCGGCGGCGCCGCCTATGACGTCCACGGCGTCCCGCTCTCCGACGAGACCATGGAGAAGGCGCAGAAGGCCGACGCGGTTCTGCTCGGCGCCGTCGGCGGCCCCAAATGGGATGCGCTCGACTTCTCCCTGAAGCCGGAGCGCGGCCTGTTGCGGCTGCGCAAGGAGATGGACCTTTACGCCAATCTCCGCCCCGCCCAATGCTTCGAGGCCCTGGCCGACGACAGCTCGCTGAAGCGCGACGTCATCGCCGGGCTCGACATCATGATCGTCCGCGAACTCACCTCCGGCGTCTATTTCGGCGAGCCCCGCGGCATCACCGAGATGAACGACGGCAAGCGGGTCGGCGTGAACACCCAGCGCTACACCACCGACGAGATCCGCCGCGTCGCCCGGTCCGCCTTCGAGCTGGCCAAACGTCGGAACAACAAGGTCTGCTCGATGGAGAAGGCCAATGTCATGGAGTCGGGCATCCTGTGGCGCGAGGAGGTCCAGTGGGTCCATGACGAGGAGTATCCGGACGTCGAGCTGACCCACATGTACGCCGACGCCGGCGGCATGCAGCTGGTGCGCTGGCCGAAGCAGTTCGACGTGATCGTCACCGATAACCTGTTCGGCGACATGCTGTCGGACGTCGCCGCGATGCTGACCGGCTCCCTCGGCATGCTGCCCTCCGCCTCGCTGGGCGCGCCCGATCCCGCGACCGGCCGACCGAAGGCGCTCTATGAGCCGGTCCACGGCTCCGCGCCCGACATCGCCGGCCAGGGCCTCGCCAACCCGATCGCTTGCATCCTGTCCTTCGCGATGGCGCTCCGCTACTCCTTCGATCTCGGCGGCGAGGCGGACATGCTGGAGCGCGCGATCGAGCGCGTGCTGGCGAAAGGCGTGCGCACCAAAGACATCGCCCAGGGCGGCGAGCATGTGGGCGCCGCGGCCATGGGAGACGAAATCCTGGCCGCGCTGACGGACGGCTAAAGCCTAAAAGACGAGACGCTTAGAACCGGCGACGAACGCCCAACGCCACGGCGTTCGCCCCGCCATCCTCGCCGAACGCGCCGAATGCCGAATGCCGAATGCGGTGGAGCGGTGATGCAGCCGCGCGAATCCGCTCCACGGGCTCTCGGGCGGCACCGTCGTCGAACACTGAAAGCTGACAAGATGATCAATTAACGAAATTCAGGGTGCTATAGCGGCGCACCGGCCGCGCACGCAAAAAATGCGAGCGGAGCGCTTCCGCCCCGCTCGTCCAGCGATCTGTGCAGATCGGCGAGAGGCGCCGGCGAACTCAGCGCGGCAGCGTCACCCTCTGCGTCCGTCCGCCGAGCCCATGCACCACGTCGTTGGCCTGGACGGTCACGGTCGTGATGGTCGTCGGCAGCTGCAGGCGCAGCGAGCGCGTGAAGGGCTGCTCGTCGACATGCGGGTGCAGCAGCTCCCGCACGCCGAGCACCGTGCCGTCCGGACCGATGATCTCGAACGCGTCGGCATAATGGTCCCAACCAGTGTCGGCATGGGCCACGGTCACGTCGAAACGATAATCGACCAGTCCGCCCTCTTCCGAGATCTTCATGACCTCGACCGCCACCACATCGGCCTCCCCCGCGATCGCCGCGGTCCCGCCGAAAGCCGCCCCGACCGACATCATCAGGGCCGCAAACCAAGTCTTCATCGCCATCTCAGCTCTCCCATCCCGATGCGGCGCGCTCGACTTCGCGAGCCGGAAACGGTCGCCGCCCGAACCCGCCACCGCGCCTACGTCAAACGCCTTGACTGAGCAAGACATGGGCGCGGCGCCCGCGTAACGCACTCCCCCGCTCAGGGGAGCCCCCGAATTTCCCACGTTCACAAGCGCCCGAGCCTCCGCTACATGCTGCGAGTTTAGAACAAATCGCGGAAAGGGCCGATCGATGGGCTATCGCGTCGTCGTCGCCGGGGCCACGGGCAATGTGGGCCGGGAGATGCTGAACATCCTCGCAGAGCGCGAGTTCCCCGTGGACGAGATCGCGGCGCTCGCCTCGCGCAAATCGCTGGGCTCGGAAGTCACCTTCGGCGACCGGATCCTGAAGACGCGGGACATCGAGGAGTTCGACTTCGCGGGCTGGGATCTCGCCCTGTTCGCGATCGGCTCCGGCCCGACCAAGGTCTACGGCCCGCGCGCCGCCGAGGCCGGCTGCGTGGTGATCGACAACTCCTCGCTCTATCGCTACGACCCGCAGATCCCGCTGATCGTGCCGGAGGTGAACTCGGACGCGATCACGCAGGTCAAGAAGAAGAACATCATCGCCAACCCGAACTGCTCGACCGCGCAGATGGTGGTCGCGCTGAAGCCGCTCCACGACCGCGCCCGGATCAAGCGCGTGGTGGTTTCGACCTACCAGTCGGTCTCGGGCGCCGGCAAAGAGGGCATGGACGAGCTCTGGACCCAGACCAAGGGCATCTTCGTCACCGACGAGCCGACGCCGCAGAAATTCACCAAGCAGATCGCCTTCAACGTCATTCCCCATATCGACGTCTTCATGGACGACGGCTCGACCAAGGAGGAGTGGAAGATGGTGGTCGAGACGAAGAAGATCATCGATCCGAAGATCAAAGTGCACGCCACCTGCGTCCGCGTCCCGGTCTTTGTCGGGCACTCGGAGGCGGTGAACGTCGAGTTCGAGGAGGAGCTGACCGCCGAGGAGGCCCGCGAGATTCTGCGCGAGGCCCCGGGTTGCCTGGTGATCGATAGGCGCGAGGACGGCGGTTATGTCACGCCGATCGACTGCGTCGGCGACTATGCGACCTTCATCAGCCGCCTGCGGGACGACCCGACCGTCGACAACGGCCTGTCGATGTGGGTGGTCTCCGACAACCTCCGCAAAGGCGCCGCGCTGAACGCGGTGCAGATTGCGGAACTGCTCGGCCAGCGGGTGCTGAAGAAAGGTTGACGAATCGTCGTCGTTCTTTTTTCGTTCTCTGCGCGACAGGGAGCGGCGACGATGTCTCAGACGATTTCAATCGAATTGGCGTTGCAGGATCGCGAGCGGCTGGCCGAGCTGAGCCGGCTCGCGGGCGTGTCCGAGCGGAAATATCTCGAAGATCTAGTAGAGAACGCGCTCTCCGCCGCAGAGCGCAAGCGCCGCGCCGCCGCGAAGACCGGCGAAGCCGTGGATGAGCGGCTCCTCTCCCGCTGGCGCGTGATCGTCGCTGAGGCGCTGGACGGCGCGACTTCATGGACGGATCTGCAGGCGCGCTTGGCCAGGCGAGGCGTGCGATACGCGCCGGCGGGCGGCGGCCTCGAGCTTCAGGATCGCACCGGGCGACGGCTCGCGAAGGGCTCTGTCGTCGGCCCCAGCTACGCCCGTCTTGTCGCGCGTTTCGCCGCGCCCTTTCCCGGCCATCCGCATCTCTGGATCGCCGATCGCGTCCTGGGCAGGCGCGAGGAGCGTGGCGCGCCCTGCTTCGCGCGCCCCGGCCGCAATCCCGCAACAGCCGGCCGCCGCGCCCAGTCGAGGCGCTACAGCCGACTCGCGCCGACGCGGCCCCTCGTCGATAAGAGTTCTTAGTCAGGGAGGATTCGGCGACGGGGGCGAAAATGGGAGCGCGAAAAACGGCCATCGTCGTGCTTCACGGCATCGGCCAGCAGGAGCAGCTGCGCACGCTCCGCGACTTCAGCGCCACCTTGACCGAAGCCGAGGGCGTCGCGCCGCCCGAGGAGTACACGCGGCGCGAACTCCGCGGCGAGGCGGAGCCGCTCACCTATCTGGTCACGAAGTCCCGAAGCCGCGACGCCAAGGGTCGCGACGAAGAAACCGTGATCAGCGAGTTCTATTGGGCCGACCTGTCGCAGCTCGCGAGCGGCATGTTCTCCTCGCTTCGAAACCTCTTCATCCTGCAGTCCAACCTGCCGGACATCGCCCTCGCCAGCTTCGACCCGCGCCTGGTCGACGGCGCCCCGCGCGACGCCTTCCTCCTCCGCCTGATGCGCACGATCATCACCTTTGCGATGTGGTTGATCTACGTGCCGATTTTCGCGCTGAACGCAGCCTACGCGGCGGTCGTCGGTCTGATCGGGATCCGAGTGAACCTGGCCGAAGCCTTCCCGGCCCTGGCCTATGTCGACGCGCCGACGGGCGAGAAGACCAGCTTCATCCAGGCGCCGATCGACGACGGCGTTTATGGCGTGATCGCCCTCGCGGCCCTGATGTTCGCCGCCATCGCGAAAGCCCTGCCCTTCCGCCACGCCAAGATCGTCTCCTACTGGTCGATCGGCCTGCTGATCTTGCTCGGAGTCTACATCGCCGCCGGCGAGATGGTCATGGTTCCCGAATGGCCGACCCATAAGGCCGCGGCCGATGCGATCCGAACGCTTTTCACGTATCTGTGGTTCGCGCCGATCGCGATCCTCGCCGCTTATCTCGTCTCGCTGCCGGCGCTTTGGCTCGCCTTTCGCGACCGTTGGCGCTCGATCACGCTCAGCTTTTTCTCGCTGTTCGTCGCCATGCTGTTCTGGCTGCTGTTCTTCGTGATCGTCTGGCTCTCGATCTTCAATCAGATCTTCGACGAGCGCACATTTGCGGAGCTCCTCGGCCCGCTGCAAGAGGCGTTGCCGACCTTCAGCGCCAATCTCATCGCGCTGCTCACGCTCAGCCTGTTGATGCTCTGGACGGCCCTGGTCCACCACATTCGCTCCAACCGAGCCCGACGCTCCCCGGCGGCCACCCGGTGGCGCTTCCCTCGGCTGATCCTCCCGAGCGTCGCCGTCGTGATCAGTTTGATCGCCGGCCTCGCCTGGTTCACCGCGACGATCGAGTGCCGAAGCGACGAGAGCCGCCTCGCCGACGCGCCTCGGGCCTATCTCAGCGGAGATGCGTTCCGCACACAGCTCGACGGCGTCTGCGACGGCGCGCAGGAGATGACCAACGCCATCCTCACGAACACCGTCCTGTTCCTGGTCGTCGTCGGTTTCATCGGCAGCTACAGCACCAGCGGCGTCGACACCGCGACCGACATCGTCAACTACTTCAAGAGCGACCGCGGCCATCGCAAAGCTTGGCTGTTCCGAAGTCTGCCCTCGGTCTGGCGAACGCCGCAGCCCGACGACTTCGAAGTACGCGTGAAACAGCGCGCGCGCTTGAGCCGCGTCATCGACGACATGATCGCGCAATCGGGCCCGTTCGACCGCACCGTTCTGGTCTCCCACAGCCTCGGCGCCATGGTCGCCATCGATTTTCTGAAGCGCGAAGCCGGTTCCAGAGCCCAGCATCTGGGCGAGCTGACGCTCGTCACCATGGGCTCGCCCTACGCCAACATCTTCAATTTCTACTTCCCGCACCTATTCCCGCCCGTGACCAAAGACCTGATCCCGGGCCTGAAGCGCTGGGTGAACATCTTTCGCGAGAACGACTATGTCGGCACGCGCCTGACCCCGAAGGACGGCGACGCCGTGGAGGAGGTCCCGCAGCCCGCCCGCGGCCATCTCGGCTATTTCAGCGATCTCGACGTCGCCAAGGAGATCTCCTGGCGCGCGCTCGAACGCCGGGACGGCTGAAACGCGTTCACGAAACGGACATCCTCAGCCCGCCTCTTCGAGCCGATCGGTCGCCGGCGGCGGGGTCCGGCTGAGCGCGGAGACGGCGTCCCGCTCCTCGGCCGACAGCGCGAAGTCGAGGGCCGCGAGCGACGGCTGCAGCTGCTCGACGCTCCGCGCGCCGATGATCGGACAGGTGATCCCCGGATGCCCCGCCGCCCAGGCGACCGCGAGCGTCACCGGATGGACGCCGAGCGCCGCCGCCTTCTCCGTAAACGCGGCCGCCGTGTCATAGACCCAATCGTCGCCATACCGTTTGGCGTATTGCGCGTTGGTGATCAGCCGGCCCTGGTTCGGCCTCTGCTCCGCGCGATACTTGCCGCTCAACAGCCCCCCGCCCACCGGGCTGTAGGAGATCACCGCCAGCTCTTCGGCGCGCGCCAGCGGCAGCAGCTCCACCTCCGCCTGGCGCTTCACCAGATTGTACATCGGCTGCAGCACGTCGATCCGCGCCCAGCCCCGCCGCTCGGAGATCCCGAGCGCCTTCGCGATCTGCCACGCCGCGAAGTTGCTGGCCCCGAGATAAAGCACCTTGCCCGCCGCCACGAGGTCCTCGAGCCCGCGCAAGGTCTCCTCGATCGGCGTCTCCGCGTCCCACATATGGAGGAAGTAGACGTCGAGCCGGTCGGTCTTCAGCCGCCGCAGACTGTCTTCGACCGCGCGCGCGATGTGCCGCCGGTTCGCGCCGCGCGCGTTCACATCGTCGGCCATCTGGTTGTAGACCTTGGACGTGATCACGAGCTCGTCGCGATGCCCGGCGATCAGATCCCCCAGGATCTCCTCCGCCACGCCGCGCTGATAGCTGTTGGCGCAATCAAAGAAGTTGATCCCGCGATCCCGGCACGCCGCGTACATCGCCGCCGAAGTCTCCCGATCGGCGTCGCCGCCGAACGACATCGTTCCGAAACAGAGCGGCGACACCCGCACGCCCGTGCGGCCCAGCAGCTTGTGCTCCATCGCCCGACCTTCCTTCGCGTTCCTTGAGCGAGCGTGATCGGCGGCGCTCCGGGGGTCAAGCGCGTGCCGCGCGCCCCTTCAGTCCGCGGCGACCGGGGAGAATTCGCCCGTCGTCGGATCGTGCACGTGCAACCGGCCTTCGGAGATATCGAACCACGCGCCGTGTATCGTGAGCCGCCCGTTTGCGACGGCCTCACGCACGAACGGGAAGCTCTCGAGATTGCGCATCGAGGTCAGAACGCTTTCCTTCTCGAGCGCTCGGATACGCGTCGCGCGATCCCCATCGACATCCGCGATCCGCTCATAGGCGGGAGCCAGAATATCGATCCAGCGATCGAGAAAGCTCGGCGGCTCGTCGGGTTCTCCAGCGCGTTTCTCGGACTTTTTGGACTGCCGATCGTAGCACGCCTCCACGCCGCCGCACTTGGCGTGACCCATCACGACCACATGCGCGACCCTCAGCACGGTCACGGCGAACTCGATCGCCGCCGAGGTTCCGTGATGCTCGTGATCGAGCGCGTAGGGCGGCGCGATGTTCGCCACATTCCGCACCGTGAACAGCGCGCCCGGCTCCGCCCCAAGCAGCGCCTGCACGTCGATCCGGCTGTCGCAACATCCGATCACCATCGCCCTCGGGCGCTGACCGAACTCAGCGAGCTGCGCGTACCAAGCCCGGTTCGAGGCGAAGCCCGTCGCGCGCCACGCCCGAAAGCTCTCGATCATGTCGCTTGGAAACGGCGAGGTCCGGGACGCTGGCGTTCCCTGCGCCGGCGCTTGTGATTTCGGCTTTTGCGACATCGGCCTCTCGCGCTCGGGGCGATGGGATCGAAGAGCCGGGCCCAAGCCGGCGCGTCAAGCCCTCAGACGTCGAGATTCTCCACGCGAAGGGCATTCGACTGAATGAACTCCCGCCGCGGCTCCACGCTGTCGCCCATCAGCTTGGTGAAGATCTCATCCGCCTCGTCGACATGCTCCACATCGACCCTGAGCAGCGTGCGCGCTTCCGGATCGAGCGTCGTCTCCCAGAGCTGATCCGCGTTCATCTCGCCGAGGCCCTTGTAGCGCTGAAGCGAGATCCCGCGCTCGCCCTCGGCGACCACGGCGGCGAGGAGCTCCGAGGGAGCGTGGACGGTGACCGTGCGCTCCTTGCGCTCGAACACCGCCGGCTTGGCGTAGACCTCCCGCAGCGAGGCCGTCATGCCGGCCAACCGCCGCGCCTCGCCCGACCGCGCCAGGGCCCCGTCCACCGTGCGGATTTCGGCGACGCCGCGCACGATCCGCTTGAACCGAAGCCCGCCATCCGCGGTGCGCTCGGCCTCCCAGCCGCGCTCGAACTCGCGCGACCGCACGTCGAGCCGCGCCGCGATCGCCTTGCCGGCGGTCTCCGCCTGGCTCGCATCCGTCAGCACATCCTCCGACAGCGCGCCCTCGAGCGCCGCCTGCTCGACGATGAACCGCGGATAGTGCGGCGGCAGGCTCGACAACAGCGAGGACACCGTCCGCGCCTCCTCCAGCACGCGCCGCAGGTCCGGCCCGGCGATCTGGCTCCCGCTCGCCAGCGTCAGCGTCGCCCCGTCGATCCCGCTGTCGATCAGAAAGTCGTCGAGCGCCTCCTGGTTCTTCAGATAAACCTCGGACTTGCCCCGTGCGACTTTGAACAGCGGCGGCTGCGCAATGTACAGATAACCGCCATCGATGATCTCGGGCATCTGGCGATAGAAGAACGTCAGCAGCAACGTCCGGATATGCGCGCCGTCGACATCCGCGTCGGTCATGATGATGATCTTGTGGTAGCGCAACTTCGAGATGTCGAACTCGTCGCGGCCGATCCCGGCGCCGAGCGCGGTGATCAGCGTGCCGATCTCCTGGCTCGACAGCATCTTGTCGAACCGCGCGCGCTCCACGTTCAGGATCTTGCCCCGCAGCGGCAGCACCGCCTGGGTCGCGCGATCGCGGCCCTGCTTGGCCGAACCGCCGGCCGAGTCGCCCTCGACCAGGAACAGCTCCGACTTCGAGGGATCGCGCTCCTGGCACTGTGCGAGCTTGCCCGGCAGCGAGGCGACGTCGAGCGTGCTCTTCTTCCGCGTAAGCTCCCGCGCCTTCCGCGCCGCCTCCCGCGCCAGCGCCGCCTCGACGATCTTGCTCATCACGATCTTTCGCTCGCGCGGATTCTCGTCGAACCACTCCTTGAGCTTCTCGTGGACCATGGTCTCGACCGCGGGCCGCACCTCAGAGGAGACCAGCTTGTCCTTGGTTTGGCTCGAGAATTTCGGATCAGGCACCTTCACCGACAGCACGCAGGTCAGGCCTTCGCGCGCATCCTCGCCGGAGAGCGTGACCTTGTCGCGCGCCGCCGCCTCGCTGGCGTAGGCGTTCACCGCCCGCGTCAACGCGCCTCGGAAGCCGGCGAGGTGGGTGCCGCCGTCCTTCTGCGGAATGTTGTTGGTGAAGGCGAGCACGTTCTCGTGGAAGCCGTCGTTCCACCACAGCGCGACGTCGACCGAGATCCCGTTCTCCTCGCCCCGGATCACGATCGGCGCGTCGAAGATGCCTTGCTTGGAGCGGTCGAGATGGCGGACGAACGCCTCCACCCCGCCCTCGTAATAGAGCTCCACCACCTTCGCCTCGACGCCCCGCGCGTCCGTCAGCCGGATCCGCACCCCGGAATTCAGGAATGCGAGCTCCCGGAGCCGGTGCTCGAGCGTGTGTTGGACATACTCGATGTTGGAGAAGATCTTGTCCGACGCGTGAAAGGTGACCTCGGTGCCCTGCTGGCCCTCCGCGTCGCCCGTGATCTCGAGCGGCGCGACCACGTCGCCGTTCTCGAAGCGGACGTAATGCGCCTTGCCCTCCCGCCAGATCCGAAGCTCCAACCAGTCCGACAGCGCGTTCACCACCGACACGCCGACGCCGTGCAGACCGCCCGAAACCTTGTAGGAGTTCTCGTCGAACTTACCCCCGGCGTGCAGCTTGGTCATGATGACCTCGGCCGCCGAGACGCCCTCCTCCGGATGAATTCCGGTAGGAATGCCGCGGCCGTTGTCCGTAACCGTGACCGAACCGTCCGGGTTGAGCGTCACGGTCACCAAGTCCGCATGGCCCGCCAACGCTTCGTCGATCGCGTTGTCGACCACCTCATAGACCATGTGGTGCAGGCCCGAGCCGTCGTCGGTGTCCCCGATATACATGCCCGGGCGCTTTCGCACCGCCTCCAACCCGCGCAGCACTTTAATGCTATCCGCGCCATAGCTGTTGTTTTCGGTCGGTGAAGATGCGGATGAAGTCGCCATTATGGTCCGTTGCTTGGCAAGCTCTTGCTGGTCTTTCCCGGTGATGTCTGGGCAACCAGTATGAATGCTCGGTTAACTTAAGGCCCCGGAAGCGTTTCGGGAAGCAAGATCGCACCATAGGCGAGGCGAATCGACGTCGCTTAGCGGCAAATCCGCCGCGCGGAGACCCTCCGGAGCGCGCCCGCCTCTGGCTCCGCGGCGCCGCCCGGGCTATGGCCGTGCCGACCCGACGACGGCGCGCCGAAAGAGCCTCGAATGCACACCATCGCGACCTTCTGGATCGGCCCGCGCCTGCGCGATTTCGAGCATTGCTGCATGCGCTCCTGGCTCGCGATGGGCCATCCCGTGAAGTTCTTCTCCTACGAG
This sequence comes from Pseudomonadota bacterium, assembly GCA_039819865.1. Lineage (GTDB taxonomy): Bacteria > Pseudomonadota > Alphaproteobacteria > Rhodobacterales > Rhodobacteraceae > JBCBRF01. The sequence continues at coordinate 10,390 of JBCBRF010000052.1, forward strand.
CCCGTGGCCAACGTCCCGCCCGGGGTGGAGCTGTGCGACGCCGAGCGGATTCTGCCGCGCCGCGTGCTGTTCGACGAAGCCCCCGAGCTCGACAAGAAGCCCTTCACCCGCGCCAACATCTTCCGCCTCGCGATGCTGCGACGGGGCGAAGGCGTCTGGTGCGACAGCGACTATTGCATGTTCCGCCCGCTCCCCGCCTTCACCGACATCCTGGTCGGCCGAGAGCAAAACGGAAAACTCTGCAACGCCATCCTGTGGCTCCCGCCGGAGCATGAGATCCTGCCGGCGGTGCTGGACGCCTTCCAGGCGCGCAGCGTTCCACCTTGGAGCTACGCCAAGACCCGCTGGCAGCTGGCGCTCGTCAGCCTCAGCGGTCGGACCCGCAAACTGTCGGACTACCCCAAGCATCAATGGGGCCGGCACGTGCTCGAATACACCGTCGCCAAGTACGGTCTCGAAGATCAGGTGAAGGACTATAAGGCCTTCTACTACCCCGTGATCTATGACGACACGCTATTCAAGCCGATGGACTACCAAAGCATCATGGCCGATCCGGAGGTCTACGGTCTCCATGTCTTCTACAAGACGCCGAAAGCGTTCGCGGCCGCAGGTCCAGGCAGCTTCGTCGGCTGGCTGAAGGCCACGTATGGCGACACGCTCGAACCTGAGATCTGAGACCGCGCGGCCGCAGCCGCTCACAGCGCCAGATCGAGCGCCCGGTCCCCAAGAGCCTCGAACAGCTCCGGCCCGGTCCCCGTCATCCAGGCCTGCGCCCCAAGCGCGCAAATCTCGTCGAACAGCGCCGCGCGCCGCCCGGCGTCGAGATGCGCCGCCACCTCGTCGAGCAACAGGATCGGCGGCGAGCCCGTCTCCGCCGCCAGCGCCCGCGCGGTCGCCAGCGTCAGGCTGATCAAGAGCGCTTTCTGCTCCCCCGTCGAGCAGAGCTTCGCCTCGACCCCCTTGGCGAGATAGGTCGCCGCCAGATCGACTCGGTGCGGTCCGACCAGCGTGCGCCCGGCCGCGGCGTCCCGCCCGCGCCCGCGCGCGAGCGCGGCCGAGAACGCCGACGCCGTCCAATCGCCCTCGAGCCCCGCGATCCGGCTCTCATCGGCCTCCTCGAGCGACAGCCCGGCGGTCGGAAACGCGCTCTCCGCCTCCGCCTGCGCCGCCTCCCACCGAGCGATCAGCGCCGCCCTGGCCCGCGCCATCAGCGCGCCCGCCTCCGCCATCCGCTCCTCGAGCGCGTCGAGCCAGGCGCCAGGAGCCCCGCCCTCCTTCAGCAGCCGGTTCCGCTCCCGCATCGCGCGCTCATAGGCGGCCGCCCGCTCGCCATGCGCGGGTTCGAAGGCGAGCGTCGCCCGGTCAAGGAACCGCCGCCGCTCGGACGCTCCCTCGATCCACAGCCGATCCATCGCGGGCGTCAGCCAGGTCATCCGCAGAATCTCGCCGAGCGCGGTCTGGCTGGCCGGCTCGTCGTCGATCCGCACCTGCCGTTTCGCCCCGTCGCGCAGATCGACCGAAACCGACAGCCGCCGCGCGCCCTCCGGCCCCTCGACCGCGCCGCGCACGCTCCACCCGATCGGATCGGGCCGCCCGGCGATCTCTTCGACCTTCGCCCCGCGGAGCCCCCGCCCGGGCGACAGCATCGAAACCGCCTCGAGGATGTTGGTCTTGCCCGCGCCGTTCCGGCCATGGATTGCGATCGGCCGCGCGTCCGCCTCAACCGTGAAGCGGTCGTGATTGCGGAACCGCGTCAGGGCCAGGGATTGGATGAAGATGGTCGATCGGGCTCCGTCGGTCATGCGTTCAGCGGCGCGCTCGACGACCGTTCTGCGATCGGACGGCCCCGACACCCCCGCCTCAGACGCGCATCGGCATCACGACATAGATCGCGCTCGTGTCGTCGCCCTCGCGCACGAGCGTCGGCGAATTCGGGTCGGAGAACAGGAACACCGCCTCCTCCTGGTCGATCTGATCCGCGATCTCGAGGAGGTATTTGGAGTTGAAGCCGATCTCGATCGGATCGCCCTGATAGGTCACTTCGAGCTCGTCCGAGGCGCTGCCGCTGTCCGGGCTGTTCACGGACAAGGACAGTTTGCCAGGCTCGATGTTCATCTTGACCGCCCGGGTGCGCTCCGACGAGACCGTGGCGACCCGGTCGACCGCCTTGGCGAACTTGTCTGGCTCGATCGACAGCTTGAGCGTGTTGCCGGTCGGAATGACGCGCGAGTAATCCGGGAACGCCCCGTCGATCACCTTCGAGGTCAGCACCACGGTTTCGTTCGCGAACCGGATCTTGGTCTCGGATACGGAGATCTCGACCGCATCCTGCGCGTCGTCGAGCAGCTTCCGAAGCTCGCCGACGGTCTTCCGCGGCACGATCACGTCCGCCATGCCCTCCGCGCCCGACGGCGGTTCGGCGTCGATCCGCGCCAGCCGGTGCCCGTCGGTCGCGACCGCCCTCAGCCGCGGCGCGCCGCCTTCCTCGGCCAGATGGAAATAGACGCCGTTCAAATAATAGCGGGTCTCCTCGGTCGAGATCGCGAACTTCGCCTTATCGAACAGCCGCCGAATCTCCGCCGGGTTCGCGGTGAACGTCGTGGTGAACTCGGCCGACGCCATCACGGGGAAATCCTCTTTCGGCAGGGTCGCGAGCGCGAACCGCGACCGCCCCGCCGAGATCGTCAACCGCCCGTCGCCCTCGGAAGTCAACGCCACCTCGGCGCCCTCCGGCAGCTTGCGCACGATCTCGTGCAGCATATGCGCGGACACGGTCACCGCGCCGTCCTTCAGGATCTTGCCCTGCAGCCGCTCCACCACCTCGATATCGAGATCGGTGGCCTTGATCGACACCGAGCCGTCCTGAGCCTCCATCAACAGGTTCTGCAGGATCGGAATGGTGTTGCGCCGTTCGACGACGCTCTGCGCGCGGCCCGTCGCTTTCAGCAGTTCGCTGCGCTCAACTAGCACTTGCATTTTGCGCTCCACACCCACTCGGCCTGATTCGGGGCCTCATAACCTAGCGACGGCGTCGACGATGGTCATCCCCGATCGGACAGCTTCGGCGCCGGAGCCGCAACCCCGTTCTTACAAAAACAAACGGCGACGCAGAATTGCGCCGCCGCCGCATCGTCTCTCCTCGCCCCGCGAACGGAGCCCACCCTCGATGGGCGGCGTCAGACGCTCTCGAGCTTCTGCCGAAGCCGCTCCACATCCTCGTCGAACGAGGCGTCGGTCGAGCGCAGCTCGGTGATCCGCTTCACCGCATGCATCACGGTGGTGTGGTCGCGCCCGCCGAACTTCTGGCCGATCTCCGGCAGCGATTTCGAGGTCAGCTGCTTGCTGAGATACATCGCCACCTGCCGCGGCCGCGCCACCGAACGGGACCGCCGCGGAGACGACATGTCGGCCAGCCGAATGCTGAAATGCTCAGCCACTGTGCGCTGGATCTCGTCGATCGCGACCTTCCGGTCCGTCGCGCGCAACAGATCGGACAGCTCGCGCTGCGCCAGCTCGATCGTGGCCGGACGATTGAGCAGGGTCGCCTTGGCGAACAGCCGGTTGAGCGCGCCTTCGAGCGTCCGGACGTCGGTCGAGATCCGGTGCGCGAGAAAGTCGAGCACCTTGCTGTCGATCTTGAGCGTCGGCGTCGATTCGAGCGCCGCCTCGGTCTTTTTCTCCAGGATCCCGAGCCGCAGCTCATAGTCGGGCGCGTGGATGTCCGCCACCAGACCCCAGCTCAGCCGCGAGCGCAGACGCTCGTCGAGCCCCTCCAGATTGAGCGGCGAGCGATCGGCCGACAGCACGATCTGCCGGTGCTTGTCCGCCAGCGCGTTGAAGGTGTGGAAGAACTCTTCCTGCGTGCGGTTCTTCCCGATGATCAGCTGCACGTCGTCGATCAGCAGCATGTCGACGGAACGAAAGATCTCTTTGAACGTCTGCACCGTGTTGTGGCGGAGCGCGTTCATGAACTCGTTCAGGAACGTCTCCGACGACAGGTAAAGGTAGCGCTCGTGCGGGAACAGCTCCTGACGCCGATGGGCGATCGCCTGCATCAGGTGCGTCTTTCCGTGGCCGGGCGCGCCGTAGATGAACAGCGGATTGAACGGCGCCGTGGGGTCCTCGGCCACCCGCCGCGCCGCCGCGTAGGCGAACTCGTTCGGTCGGCCCACGACGAAGCTGTCGAAGGTCGATCGCCGGTTGAGCGCGAGATTGCTGAGCTCGACGAGCCGCTGCGCCTCCGCTTCGCTGCGCGCCGAGGCCGGGGCCCGATTGATCCGCTCCCGAGAGGCGGGCTCCGGGGACGTCGAGAACGCCGCGTTCGTCACGGAAGCCGCCGCGTTCACCGGAGCGCCGACGGTGGCCTGAGAGGCGAGCGCGCGCGCCGAAGCGGCGGCGTCCCCGACCGGCACCCGATCGCGCACATGATACTCGACCCGCTCGATTTTCGGATCGGTCTGGCGCCACGCAGCGCGAATCTTGTCGCCGAAGGAGTTGCGGACCCGATCCCGCACGAATGGGGTCGGCGCGCCGAGGGTTACGACCCCCTCTTCGACCTTGTCGACACGCAGCAATGCGATCCAGCTTGAAAACGTCGCGTCGCCCACCTCCGTTCGAAGGACCGACTTCACGCTTTCCCACTGCCGATAGCCTTGCGGTTCCGCCGCCATTGCGTTCCTCGTTTGTTGCTTGATGTGGATGTGCTCGTGGGAACTCGGGTTTGGATCGACGGCTTCGCTAGCTCTGACGCCAGGGAAGCCCGTCCGCTTTCCAACCCGAGACCCCGCCTCGATGGCCCGTCGCTGGATCCGTCGGTCCTTCGAAACCGTGCGCGACGTTGAAAAACGTCACGCCCAAACCCAGCGCCGTGATCTCAGGAGCCGACACGCCGAGCGACGCCGCCTCATGAGAGCGCTGGCCCGAACGGCACAGGAAATAGACCTCCTGCGCGCCGCTCTCCGAGACCGCCTGCGCCAGCCCTGCGAAAAACGCCGTGTTGTGCGCCATCGACGGAAAGGTCTTCCACTCGATGCGCCACAGCTCCTTCGCGGCCTGAGAGAGGTCGGGAGCGCCGACGAAGGTCCATTCGGCGACCGTCCGCACGTCCACTAGATAACTTTTAGAGTTATCGACAATGGCGCGCCAAGCCTCAGCCGGCTCGACATCGCCAACATAGCGTGGGTTTTCCCCCTCAACCATGTCGCCGCTCCTCTTCTCTCTCCACGAGCTTTCTAAAACACGCGGATCGACGAGGTAAAGTGAAAAATTAAGCAATTTTTTACTTGAGTATTCGCAAATAAAAACGGGCCCGCCGATTCTCTCGGCGTCCCGTGTGTGTAACCTGGGGATCGTTTGGATGCCGGCCAGCGACCGTTTGTCACTCAACCGTTATGTCCGACAAGCCGTACGAGGCAACCGGAACAGTTATGAACATCCCAAAAAAACGAAAAAGGCGCCCAAGGGCGCCTGATTCACAACAGTCAAGAGATTTGTGCCAGATTAGGCCTTGAGAGGGGTCATTGTCTTAACCCGCTGCGCAAGGCGAGACACTTTCCGGCTGGCCGTGTTCTTATGAAGCACGCCCTTTACGGCGCCCCGCATGATCACCGGCTGCGCGTCCTTAAGAGCGGTTTTGGCCTGATCCGAGTCGCCGGAAGCGATGGCTTCCTCAACTTTACGGATGAACGTCCGGATGCGGCTCTTGCGAGCTTTGTTGATCTCGGTCCGCTTGGCGGCCTGTCGCACGCGCTTGCGGGCCTGGGGCGAGTTTGCCATCCCCGTTTCACCTCGGTCTTGCGCGGAGCGTCGCCGCTCCGGAAATTCGAAAGTCGCCTAGCTACAGAGCGCTCAAGCCAAGGTCAAGCCCGCCGATGCGAGCCCCTGCGCCCCGCCCGATTCGCGACGCCCGCTCAGCGGTCGCGGAACTGAGGCGGTCTTTTTTCCACAAACGCCGCCATGCCCTCTTTCTGATCCTCGCTTGCGAACATCGCGTGGAAAAGTCGGCGCTCCGCGCGCACGCCTTCGGTCAGCGTGGTCTCGTAGGCGACGTTGACCAGCTCCTTGATCGCCATCGTCGTCACTTGCGACTTCTCCGCGATCTTGCCGGCCACTTTGAGCGCTTCCTCGAGCAGATCGTCCGCCGGGATCACGCGGCTCGCCAGGCCACAGCGCTCCGCCTCCGCGGCGTCCATCATCCGCCCCGTGAGGCACATCTCCATCGCCTTCGACTTGCCGATGAACCGCGTGAGCCGCTGCGTGCCCCCGGCCCCGGGCGGCACGCCGAGATTCACTTCCGGCTGGCCGAACTTCGCCGTGTCCGCGCACAGGATGAAGTCGCACATCATCGCAAGCTCGCAGCCGCCGCCGAGCGCATAGCCTGCGACCGCGGCGATCACCGGCTTCCGAACGCGCGTGACCGTCTCCCACTCCGCGGTGACGAAATCGTCCTTGAAGGCCGAGACGAAGGTTTTCTCCTTCATCTCTTTGATGTCGGCCCCGGCGGCGAAGGCTTTCTCGTCCCCGGTGATGACGATCGCGCCGACGGTCTCGTCGGCGTCGAACTTCCGCAGCATATCGCCCAGCTCTCGCATCAGCTGCGCGTTGAGCGCGTTTCTGGCGTCCGGGCGGTTCAGCCGGATCAGCCCGACATGGTCGCGCTTCTCCTGCAGGATCATTTCGTAGGCCATGAAAGCCCTTTCGAACTGAAATCGGGGCGCGCAGAGCGCCCCCCGTGAAGTGCGAGCGCGATACCGGATCGCAACCCTCGGATCAAGCGATGCGCCCTGAAGCCGCCGGTTCGCCGCCGCGGTTTCGCCTCCGGCGTTAACGCGCCGGGGGACATTCTTCGCCGACGGCGCGGGATCTCAGCGCTGACAGGTCGGGCAATAGAAGGTCGAGCGCCCGGTCTGGACGATCCGCCGGATCCGCCCGGCGCACCCTTCGGTCTGGCAGGGCTCCCCCGCCCGGCCGTAGGCGCCGAACGCATGCTGGAAATAGCCCATCGCCCCGTCCGCCTGGCGATAATCCCGAAGCGACGAGCCCCCCGCCGCGATCGCCTCCCGCAGCACCGCCCGGATCGCCGTCGCCAGCCGCTCGATCCGCGCCGCCGACAACGACCCCGCCAGCCGCTTCGGGTTGATCCCCGAGCGGTGAAGCGCCTCGCAGACATAGATGTTGCCGAGGCCCGCCACGATCTTCTGGTCGAGAAGCGCGGCCTTCACCGAGGTCTCTTTGCCTCGAAAGGCCGCGCGCAGATGATCTCCGTTGAACAGATTGCCGAGCGGCTCCGGCCCGAGCGTCGCCAACAGCTTATGGCGCGCCAGATCGGCCGTCGGCCAAAGATCCATCGCGCCGAACCGGCGCACGTCATTGTAGACGAGGCGCGCCGCGTCGGTCTCCACCACCACATGGTCATGCGCCGCGATGGTCTGGGAGGGCGCGTCCGCCGACGTCTCATGAACGAAGGCGCCGACCAGCGCCCGCGCTTCGCCGAGCGCGCCGACCGTGAACCGCCCCGTCATGCCGAGATGGATGAGCCAGCTCCAGCCGTCGTCGAGATCCGCCAGAATGTATTTCGAGCGCCGCCGGAGCCGCTCCACCCGCCGCCCCGTCAGCCGCTCCGCCATCCGCTCCGGCAGCGGCCAGCGCAGATCCGCGCGGCGCGCCTCGGCCCGCAGGATCCGCCGCCCCTCGAGCGCCGGCGCGATGCCCTGGCGAACGGTCTCGACCTCCGGCAGCTCGGGCATGGGCGTCTCCTGATCGGGCGCCGCCGCCAACCGCCGTCGGCGCGCGCGCTTCGGCCGCTGTGGTCGGGGGCGTCAAGCGGCGCTAGTTATCCCTCGCGATACGATTTCGCCAGATGATTGCGCCGCTCGCGCCGGATGGATCGCCGCCGGCGGGCTTGAAGGGAATGCTCGGATGACGCGACCCACCGACGCCTCGGCCGACGCCGGCCCCGACACCCCGAACGAAGGCCGCGTGGTCGAGCGCACCGTCGCCGCCGCCGAAGCCGGACTGGAGGCGGGAATCCAGGCCGATCCGGCGGCCGGCTCGGGCGTCCGCCCGGATGAAACCGGCCGCACGACCCATTTCGGCGAGCGGACCGTGCCCGAGGGCGAGAAAGAGGGTCTCGTCCGCGGCGTCTTCTCCAGCGTCGCCGCGCGCTACGATCTGATGAACGATCTGATGTCCGCCCGGGTCCACAGGCTCTGGAAGGACGCGATGATCGACTGGCTGGCGCCGCGCCCGCACACCCGGCTGCTCGACGTCGCGGGCGGCACCGGCGACATCTCCTTCCGCTATCTCCGCCGGGTCGGCGGCATGGGCCGCCCGACCGTCTGCGATCTGACCGAGGAGATGGTGCTCGAGGGCCGCCGCCGCGCCGAGGAGCGCGGGCTCCAGGCCCCGATCGACTGGACCGTGGGCGACGCGATGGCGCTGCCGTTTGCGGACCGCACTTTCGACTACGTCTCCATCGCCTTCGGCATCCGCAACGTCACCCGCCCCGAACAGGCGCTGGCGGAAGCCTGGCGCGTCCTCCGCCCCGGCGGCCGCTTCCTCTGCCTCGAATTCAGCAAGGTCCGCGTGCCGATCATGGACGAGATCTACCGCGTCTACTCCGACGCCGTGATCCCGCGCATGGGCGAGATCGTCGCCCGCGACCGCGAGAGCTACCAATACCTGGTCGAGAGCATCCGGAGGTTCCCCGATCAGGAGACCTTCGCCCAGATGCTGCGCGAGGCGGGCTTCCGCCAGGTCGCGGTGCGCAACCTCACCGGCGGCGTCGCCGCGCTCCACTCCGGCTGGAGGGTCTGATGGCGCTGATCGGGAGCATTGGCCGGATGTTCCGCCTGTTCGCCACGCTCCGCCGCACGGGCGGGCTGGCGCTCTGGATGGAGCATGTCTGGGGCTTCTCTCCGCGCACCCGCGGCGCCGTCTGGGCGCTGACGGCGCCGATCGCCCCCTTCGGCCTGCGCGGCGACCCGTCCCTGCCCCCGGTCTCACGCGCGCTGCAGGCCATCGGCCCCTCGCATGTGAAGTTCGGCCAGATCCTCTCGACCCGGAAGGACATCGTCGGCGACGCGCTGATGAGCGATCTGCGCACCCTGCAGGACGCCCTTCCGCCCTTCCCCCAGGAAGAGGCGACGCAAGAGATCGAGAGACAGCTCGGCGCCCCGGTCGACGCTCTGTTCGAGCGCTTCGATCCACCGATCGCCGCCGCCTCGATCGCCCAGGTCCACCCCGCCGTGACCCGAGACGGCCGCAAGGTCGCGGTGAAGGTCCTCCGCCCGAGCATCGAGCAGGCCTTCGCCCGCGACGTCCGGAGCTTCTACGCCATCGCCCGGATGACCGAGCGCCTGTCGCCCAAATCGCGTCGCCTTCGCCCGACCGACGTCGTGCGGCACTTCGAAAGCGTCGTGAAGCGCGAGATGGACCTGCTGCTCGAGGCCGCCGCGGGCTCCGAATACGGCGAGAACGTCAAATCCGAGCCGGGCTTTCGCACGCCCGAGATCTACTGGGACCTGTCTTCGACGCGCGTTTTGACCACGGGCTGGGTCGACGGCGACGGGATCTCCGACCAGGCGCGCCTTCGCGCCCGCGGCCTCGACCTGTCGGAGATGGCCTACCGGATCGTGCGCCTGTTTCTGAGGACCGCGCTCCGAGACGGCTATTTCCACGCCGACATGCACCCCGGCAATCTGAAGGTCGCGCCGGACGGCGCGGTCGTGGCCTATGATTTTGGCATCATGGGTCGGATCGACCAAAAGACCCGCCGGATGTACGCCGAGATCCTGTTTTCCTACCTGACCCGAGACTACAAGCGTGGCGCTCAGGCCCATTTCGACGCGGGTTATGTCAGCCGAGAGCACGATCCGGACAGCTTCGCTCAAGCGCTCCGCTCGATCGGCGAGCCGATCGTGGGCCAGAACGCCGCCAACATCTCGATGGGCCGGGTCCTGAACCAGCTCTTCAGCGTGACCGAACGCTTCGGCATGCAGACCCGCCCCGAGCTGCTGCTGCTCCAGCGCAGCATGGTCGTGGTGGAGGGCGTGGCGCGAAACCTCGATCCCGACTTCAACATGTGGGAGGCCGCGCGCCCCGAGGTCGAGAAGTGGATGACCACCAATCTCGGCCCGCGCTCGGTCTTGAAGGATGTCGGCGACACCGTCCGCACGCTCGGGCGGCTCCGCCCCTTCGTGCCGGATCTGGCGGAGCGGCTGATCGAGGCGGGCGAGCGCATCGCCATCGGAGCCGCCGCCCCGCCGCCCCCCGCCCCGAGCCCCCAGCCGAGCGGCGGCGGCTTCTATGCGGGCCTGCTGGTCGGCCTCCTGATCGCGGGCGCGGGTCTCGTCGGCTACGCCGTCGGGGCCGGCGCGACCCCCGATCGGCTCCTGGCGATGCTCGGTTTCTGAGGCGCGCCGACAGCGGAGGACCCGCGGAGGATGCCCGGACACGATATCGACGCCGCCCGCGCCTATTTCATCGGCGACTGGACCGCCCGCTCCTCCGAGCGCCTGCTGTTCGGCTTGATCCGCATCCGCGGCGACAGCGTCGTGCGCTTCCACGAGGACGGAACATTCGAGGCGCGCGGAGAGCTGTTCGGGCGTCGCTTCGACCTGAACGGAGGCTGGCGGATCGAGCCGCGCGGCGACGGCGCCTTCGCCCTGATCGCAGCGCTTCGGGAGAATCACCGTTTCGAGCTGACCGTCCGGATCCTCGACGAAGACCGCTTCGAGATCGCCGGCCGCCGCGGCTGGCTCTACCGCCGCGATCCCCACATCGCCCACCGCATCCGCTGACGCCGCGCGGCCCGCACGGATGTCGTCCCCGCCCCCCCTCGTGGAGGAGGGCCAGGGTGGGGGGACCGCGACGACCACGCTCTCCAGCGCCCCCGCCCCCAGCCCGCGGCGACCCCAACACCCTCGACCCGCCCAAGCCGATATCGCCCCCGTCCCGCCTTCCGCGGGGAGGGGAAGGGGGTGGGGACCCCAGCGAACCGAACCGCCCCCGCCTATCTCGACCGGCCCGCGTAGATCTCGGGGCCGAGCGGATCGGGGGCC
>JBCBRF010000053.1:0-21325 GCA_039819865.1 Pseudomonadota bacterium
CCCCCCCGTCGCCGCCCGGGGCGGGGGGGGCGCCCTGGGTGCCGTCGCGGCGCCCGCCCCCCACCGAACGCCGCCCGGGCGTCGACGAATCGCACCCGGCCGCATCACGCCTCGCCTTGACCTCGACCGCATCGATCGGCTCTACCGCACAACGCCGAATTCAGCGCCGACCCACGCGACGCTCGCCGAACCCTGCGCCTTCCCGCGTTCGGCCGCCTCGCCGTTCACTCGTCTCAGGAGCCCCGCATGCAGCAGAACCAACCCTCGCCGGAGGAGCAGCGCAATCTGATCCTCGCCGCGGTGTTGAGCTTCCTCGTGCTCATGCTGTGGCAGATCTTCTTCGTGAACCCCGACATCGAGCGCCAGCGCCAGGCCCAGGAGCAGGCGCGCATCGCAGCGGAGGAGCAGGGTGCTCTGCCCGGCGCCGCCGGGACGCCGGGCGGCCTCGCCGGCCAACCGCTCAGCCGCGAAGCGGCGCTCGGGCGGACCCAGCGGATCGAGATCGAGACCCCTCGGCTCTCCGGCTCGATTTCGCTCTATGGCGGCCGCGTGGACGAGCTGCTGCTGAAGGACTATCGCGTCAGCCTCGATCCGGGGGCCAAGGACGTCGAGCTCTTATGGCCGACCGGGACCGAGCAGGCCTACTACGCCGTTTTCGGCTGGAGCCCGGTGGACGGCGTCTTCGCCACCCCGACCCCCAGCACCGAATGGGTGCGCGAGAGCGGCGAGACCCTCGCCCCCGGCTCGCCGGTGACGCTGGTCTGGGACAACGGCGACGGTCTGGTCTTCCGCCGCACCTTCGCGGTCGACGAGGACTATCTCTTCACCGTCACCCAGAACGTCGAGAACCGCACCGGCGGGCCCGTGACGCTGTTTCCCTACGGCATCCTCGCGCGTCACGGCACGCCGCGGACCGAGGGCTTTTTCGTGCTCCACGAAGGCGCCGTCGGCGTCCTGAACGGCTCGCTCGAGGAACGCGACTACGGCGATCTGGTCGACTTGCCGCTGCTGCCCCAGAACCAGGGCCGGGGCGAAGTGATCGAGTCCGCGCCCGGCGGCTGGATCGGCTTCACCGACAAGTACTGGATGACGGCGCTCATCCCCGGTCAGGGCGAGGCCTTCACCGCGCTGTTCAAGACCCAGATCGACAGCCGCGGCGAGCCGATCTACCGCGCGGAGACCGCGCTCGCCGCGAAAACCGTCGCGGCCGGCGCAAGCCTCTCGGTGCCGACCCGCTTGTTCGCCGGCGCCAAGGAGATCTCCGCGATCCGGGGCTATGAATATCAGTTCGACGGCCTCGAGCGACCGACCAGCTTTTTCGGCAAGCTGTCGGACTTCTTTTTCCACTCCAGCACGTCGCGCTTCACCGACGCGATCGACTGGGGCTGGTTCTTTTTCCTGACCAAGCCGATTTTCGAGCTTTTGCTGTTCTTCTACAATGTCTTCGGGAACATGGGCGTCGCGATCATCGTCCTGACCATTATGTTCAAGACGGTTTTGTTCCCCCTCGCCTACAAATCCTACGTCTCCATGTCGAAGCTCAAAAAGCTGCAGCCCGAAATGAAGAAGCTGCAGGAGCGCTACGGCGACGACAAGATGGGCATGCAAAAGGAGATGATGGAGCTCTACAAGAAAGAGCGGGTGAACCCGGCCGCGGGCTGCCTGCCGATCTTGCTGCAGATCCCGATCTTCTTCTCACTGTACAAAGTGATCTTCATCGCGCTGGAGATCCGCCACGCGCCGTTCTTCGGCTGGATCCAGGATCTCTCGGCGCCGGACCCGACCTCGATCCTGAACCTGTTCGGCCTGCTCCCTTGGGACACCCCCGGTCCTCAGAGCTTTTTCTTCATCTTCTCGATCGGCATCTGGCCGATCCTGATGGGGATCACGATGTGGTTCCAGCAGATGCTGAACCCCGCTCCCGCCGATCCGGTTCAGGAGAAGATCTTCAACCTGCTGCCGCTGATTTTCATGTTCATGCTGGGCACCTTCGCCTCCGGCCTTGTGATCTACTGGACCGCGAACAACGTGCTCACCATCGCCCAGCAATACGCCATCATGCGAAGCCAGGGCGTCGACGTGAATTTCGTGCAGAACATCCGGCGCCAGTTCGGCCTCGAGCCGAAGGAAGGGCCAAGTTGACCCGATCCGGCGGTTAGAGCGCAGCGATGGCCGACGCCCCCTCGTTTCAGTTCACGCTCGACCCCGATCACGAGCCGGAGACGGTCGAAGCCGGCCGCCTTCTCTTCACGCGCGAGCCGCGCTTCGTGATCGGCTGCGCCCGGCTCGACCAGTTGCCCCCCGGCGACCGCGTCGAAATCTGCTTCGCCGGCCGCTCGAACGTCGGCAAATCGACCCTGATCAACGCGCTTCTGGGCCGCAAAGGCGTGGCCCGCGCCTCCAACACCCCCGGCCGCACCCAGCAGCTCAACTACTTCGATCTCGACGAGCGGCTCTATCTGGTCGACCTGCCCGGCTACGGCTTCGCCCAGGCCCCGAAGAAAACCGTCGAGGCCTGGCAGACCCTGCTGAAGGCCTATCTCGCCGGCCGCGCCAGCCTCCGCCGCGTGTTCTGCCTGATCGACGCCCGTCACGGCGTAAAACCCGTCGACCACGAGATTATGGATCTGCTCGACCGCGCCGCCGTCGGGTTTCAGCTCGTGCTGACCAAGGCTGACAAGCCCGCCGCCAAGGACCTCGCCAAGACCATCGCCCAGGTCCAGGAGCAGGCCCGCCGCCACGTCGCCGCCCACCCCGCGATCCGCATCACGTCCTCCGAGACCGGCCGCGGTCTCGAAGGCCTCCGCGCCGACGTCGCGGAGCTGCTGACCGCCTGAGCGTCATCAACCGCTTTTAATCAGGCGCGTGAAAGAGGCAGCGAAGAGAGCAGTGACGACCCAACCGACGCCGATATGCAGATAAAGATAGGCCAAGGTCCACCAACCGAACGGAGCAGAGCCGACCAGACTATGCTCTACTATACTGCCGCGGTCCGCGTCCGGAACCCATCGCTTCTCCTGCTGCAGGTCAAGAAAGGGCACGAAACTGTCGAATGCGAAGACCAGGGGCCTAAAGGCCGGAAAATCATAGCCTCGTATTGGAAACTTACTGTCTCCATCGCGACCTAGCCCCTCCCAATTCTCTGGGTCAGGTTGCTTTTGAGTGAGCCAGCACTCGGCTGCGGATCCAGACGCGCCGGCTTCTTCTTCACGCAGGCACCACATCCAGTCATCCGAGCGGAGCACGAAAGGGTCGTTTGGAACTATAACGCCATCCTCATAGGCCGCAGCGAAAACAAACGACCCCGCTATGACGAACGCGGCCAACCACCAGAAAGCCCATACAGGCCTAAAACCAAAACCCACCATCGCTCCAAAAATAAAATGAACTAATACGCCCACCCATTTCGTTAAAACTCTAAACCCATACCTCCTCAAATCAATAAGCTTCTTGCGACGCCAGCGCTTTCTTTTCTTTTTTTCGATCCAAATGCCCAACAAGCAAAAAAGTGCTAAAAAGAAAGAAGAAATATCAGATAAAAAGTCTCGAAGCTTCTTCAACCCTATATAGTACTGCTTCCGAAGTAGAATTTGGTCAGAGACATACGTGTTTCCCATGTTTGAAATCACTCTCGCCAACTGTTCATGCGGCTGAGTTCGAAAATTCGTCTTTCGATGGCTGCTAGGCTGCGCATTCAAGTACTTCTTAGAAACTTCATAATCAAACAACTTTGCCTCACCTTCTATACGCTCAAAAGTGAAGCCATCAATGCGAAGGTAGTTCTTATTTTTCTTAGCAGCAATTGTATCAAGAGAGAGAGAACCAGATCGCGCCGCAGCAAGATTTAGGCGACCATAGAGCCTTGTACTGTTCGATATTCGAATCTGACCGCCAATACGAGCACCACGCGCAATAACTGCTTCGTGCCCACTAACGTCCTCCATCGTCGAACAACCAAATCGGCCGCCCGCAAAGTTCAAATTTCCTCTAATATCCGCCAGATACAGCCTAATAGCCCCATCCACTTCAAATGGCTCGGCATCTTCACCGCCAGAAGCACGAAAAAAAAGCGAGCCAGATAGCTTCAAGCGGTCTGCGGCGATCGCGTCACCATCGGGATCAGAGCCGAGAACACGACTACCACTAAGATCAATCGTTTCGCCGCTCGCCCCAATCAAATTAATGTAGCCAGTAACTACACAATTAATAAGGCGGATATTTCGCTTTAAGCTGCAATGGGTGAAGTCCAGATCGCCATCAATCAGTGCATTTCGTAGATCGACGCCGCGGGAATGAACGGGAGCATCCTTGTCCCCTCCCATGGCAAGCCGTTGGATCATCTCCGAGCGAACGACAGGTCCGACAAAGCCCTCCCCGCCCGGATCCAACGCTGGCCGCCGTTTGCCGAGCGAGCACACGCGACCCAGCTTCGCGTTTTCGCGCAGCCGCTCCTCCCATCCGTTCCGACAGATAACAGGTTGAAAAGGATTATGATCCGTCATCACAAGCGCCATCCGCAGCCCGCCTTGATCATGGACAGTTCCCATCTGGAAAGTGTCTGTCTACGGGCAATGGGTCGCAATGCTGGATCGTTCTGGAACAAGGACGGTTGATAAAGTGAAACGAGGGGAGGTTGACCGATGCACCGCCTAGCCGTGGTCTCGGCCGCGGTCTCGAAGGTCTCCACGCCGACGTCGCGGAGCTGTTGACGAGCTGATATCCGAGAGCGCGCCGATCCGCCGCCAAGGGAGAGTCCGATGCCGACCAAAGACGACGACGACGCCGATCCGCCGATCGTGAACATCGACGCCGTGATCGCCGACCCGGCGTTTCGGATCGAGAACCCGGCCCGCGGCGGCTTTCAGGCGACGATCGCCCGCATCGGCGAGGCGGTCGGCACCGAGAAGATCGGCGTCAACGTCACCATGGTCCCCGCCGGGGCGAAGGCCTGGCCCCGCCACTGGCACTATGGCGCGGAGGAGCTGTTCATCGTGTTGACGGGCGCGGGAACCCTTCATTTCGGCGCGCGCGCCGATCCGATCAAGGCGGGCGACGTGGTCTCGATCCGCGCCAACACCGGGATCCCGTTTCAGATCGAAAACACCGGAACCGAGGAACTGCGCTATCTGGCCGTCAGCACGCTGGAGCAGCCGGAGGTGGTGGTTTATCCGGACTCCGGAAAGGTCGGCGTCATCGCCGGCGCTCCGCCGCTTCGGAGCGCCGCCGCTGCGCCCGAGCTGAAGCGCCGCCAATTCTTCCGCGCCGAAGACGCCGTCGGCTATTGGACCGGCGAGACCGAGGACTGAACGCGAGCCGCCATGAGCACCACGCCCGAGCCGACCCAGACGCCCACGGCGCTCCCGGAGATCGAAGACCATCCAGAGGGAGCGCTCGCCATGGCCGAGACCCGCCCGCCCCGCCGCGACTGGGTCGCGACCGCCCGCACCCTATCCGAGGCCCTGCCCTTCTTGCAGCGCTACGACGGCAAGGTCGTCGTCATCAAATTCGGCGGCCACGCCATGGGCGACAAAAGCCTGATGGAGCGCTTCGCCCGCGACGTCACGCTGATGAAGCAGTGCAACGTCCAGCCGATCGTCGTCCATGGCGGCGGCCCGCAGATCAGCGCCATGCTGAAGAAGCTGGAGCTCGGCGCGAACTTCGTCGACGGCCTCCGCGTCACCGACGAGCCCACCGTGAAGGTCGTCGAGATGGTTCTGTCGGGCGCGATCAACAAAGAGATCGTGACCGCCATCAACCAGGCCGGGGGCCGCGCGGTCGGCCTCTCCGGCAAGGACGCCGACCTGATCGTCGCGGAGAAGCTCACCAAAACGGTGCGCGACCCCGACAGCAACATCGAGAAGGTGCTCGACATCGGCTTCGTCGGCCAGCCGGTCCAGGTGAACCCGGGCGTCCTGAAGCAGTTCCTCGCCTCCGACTTCATCCCCGTCGTCGCGCCGGTCGGCGTCGGGCGCAAGGGCGAGACCTTCAACATCAACGGCGACACCGCGGCCGGCGCGATCGCCGGCGCGATGCAGGCCGAGCGCCTGCTGTTGCTGACCGATGTCGAAGGGGTGAAGGACGCCGACGGAAACGTGCTGACCGATCTCCGCCGCGACGAAGTGCTGGACCTCGTCGCAAAGGGCGTGATCAAGGGCGGCATGATCCCGAAAACCGAGACCGCCCTCGACGCCATCGCCCATGGCGTCGGCGCGACCGTGATCCTAGACGGCCGCGCGCCCCATGCGGTGCTGCTGGAGCTGTTCACCGATCACGGCGCGGGCACGCTGATCAAACGCTGAGGCGCGCCGCGCCGCCCTGTCAGAAACCCGAGCGCCCCAACGCCGCCTTGGGCGCCGCGCCGTCCATGCGCCCAAGGCGCGCTAGCGCGCGTCAAACCGCGTGACCTGCGCGCCGAGCGAACCGAGAATAACCGGCGACCTCCCATCGATCCGAACTGAGAGCACCCCCATGCGCATCACCGACATCCGCGTCGAGACCCATCCGATCGCCTCGAACATCCGCAACGCTTACATCGACTTCTCCGCGATGACCTGCTCTCTGGTCGCGGTCGTGACGGACGTGATGCGGGACGGTCGCCCGGTGGTCGGCTACGGCTTCAACTCGAACGGCCGCTACGCCCCGAGCGCGCTCCTGACCGAGCGCTTCCTGCCGCGTCTCTCCGCCGCGGATCCGGCGACGCTCGTGAACGAGGCGGGCGACAATCTCGACCCGCACAAGATCTGGGCGGCTCTGATGGCCAACGAAAAGCCCGGCGGCCATGGCGAGCGCTCCGTGGCGGTCGGCGTGATCGACATGGCGGTCTGGGACGCGGTCGCGAAGATCGCGGAGAAGCCGCTCCATCGGCTTTTGGCCGAGCGCTACGGCGACGGGGCCACGGACGAGAAGATCTTCGTCTACGCCGCCGGCGGCTACTATTACCCCGGCAAGGATCTCGAAGCGCTGAAGGCGGAGATGCGCAGCTACCGCGAGCGCGGCTACCGGGTCTGCAAGATGAAGATCGGCGGCGCCCCCTTGGCCGACGACCTCGCCCGGATCGACGCCGCGCTCGAGGTGCTGGGCGACGGCTCGAACCTCTGCGTCG
This sequence comes from Pseudomonadota bacterium, assembly GCA_039819865.1. Lineage (GTDB taxonomy): Bacteria > Pseudomonadota > Alphaproteobacteria > Rhodobacterales > Rhodobacteraceae > JBCBRF01. The sequence continues at coordinate 7,103 of JBCBRF010000053.1, forward strand.
ACGTGAACGGCCGCTTCGATCTGAAGACCGCGATCGCTTATGCGGAGGCGCTCGAGCCGTACGGCCTGTTCTGGTACGAGGAGATCGGCGACCCGCTCGACTACGGCCTCCAGGCCGCGCTCGCCCAGGTCTACGCCCCGCCGATGGCGACCGGCGAAAACCTGTTCTCGATGCAGGACGCCCGCAACCTGATCCGCCATGGCGGGCTTCGGCCCGACCGCGACTGGCTGCAGTTCGACTGCGCGCTGTCCTATGGGCTGGTCGAATATCTGCGCACGCTCGACATGCTGCGCGAGCACGGCTGGTCGCCGCGCCGCTGCGTGCCCCATGGCGGCCACCAGCTCTCCTCCGCCATCGCGGCTGGGCTGAAGCTCGGCGGCAACGAAAGCTATCCGGACCTGTTCAAGCCCTTCGGCGGCTTCGCCGACGGCCACCCGGTCGAGGACAGCTATGTGACCCTGCCCGAGATCCCGGGGATCGGCTTCGAAGCGAAGTCCGATCTGATCCCGGTGATGCGCGCGCTGGCGAGTTGACGGGTCGGCCGCAGGCGCGGCCGTTCTATTCGCCCACGCGCAACGACGCCGGCCGCGTCGCGGGGCCGAGGCAGCGCGCCAGATCCGCCTCGCAGGCCGCGATCGCGCGGCCGATCCAGTCGCGATAGGCCGCGACCGGCGTAAAGTAGCTTCGCGCCTCGAACCCGCTGCAGAGCTCGATCAGCGCGCCGGTGGCGCGATCGCGATAGGCGTCCACGCTCGAGAACACGCCGACAAGCGCCGATCCGGCGCCGAAATTGGCGACCAGCGGGCCGCCGCTCTCGCCGACGCAGAGCGAGCTTTCGTCCCGTTCCGGCCCCGCGACGATCACCCCGTCGGGGGCGCGCCCCGGATCGATCACCCGCACGTGCGCCAATCGAAGGGTCTGCGACAGCCGCTGCGGCTCGACCCGGCTCCAGCCGGCCGAGAGCGCACGACCGCCCGGCCGCAGCGCCCGCGCCTCGCGCGATGTCGCGAGCCTCACGATCGGAAAACCATTCGGCAGCGGCGTCTCGAGCCGCACCAGCGCGAGGTCGTGGGCCAGCGTCGTCGAATCGAACCGCGCCGGGCAAAGCGCCACCGCGCCCCGCCGCCGCACCGCCGCGCTGTCCTCCAGATCGCGCACCCCGAGCGTAGCGCGAAGGCTCGACCAGTCCGCCGAGCCCACGCAATGCCCGGCCGTCAGCAGCCAGTCCCGATCGATCGCGACCCCGCCGCAATTCGACACCGTCATGGCCCCGTCTGGCCCGAGCCGCTCGACCATCTCGAGCTTCGCCATCCACGGCGCCGCCGCCTCGCCCCGCCCCGGCGTGAAGCGCACAGCACTCGCCGCCGCTCGGGTCGGCAGGCTCGGGCTTCCGCAGACCGTGACGTCGAGGCTGATCGCACGTCGCCCATCGACGGCGCTCGCGACCGCCTGCGCCGTGGAGGACGCCGGAAGCGCCGCTGCGAGCGCCGCCGACAAGGCGCCCGCCGCGGCCAGCGCGACCCTTTCGCGGTTTCTGCGTCTCGCCATAGCCCAGGATCCGCTTGCCCGGCCAGCGCACGCGCGCGGCCGGCGTTCGCCGCGGCGATCTCGCCGCCGCGGCCTCGACCCGGACAGAAAGCGCAGTCGGTTTTGCCAAACCGTTAAGGCGGCTCGTATAGTTTAAGCTTTGAGCAAAGCCGCGCCGCCGGCGCGGATCAACGCGGCTGGCGCGTGTAGCGCAGATAGGGTTTCGGCTGCCGGAACTCGCCGAACCGCGCCTTGGCGTCCTCGTCCGAGACCGCGGGCGTGATGATCACATCCTCGCCGGGCCGCCACTGCGCCGGCGTCGCGACCTGATGCTGCGCCGTGAGCTGCATTGAATCGATCACCCGCAAGATCTCGTCGAAGTTCCGTCCCGTGGTCATCGGATAGGTCAGAGACAGCTTGATCCGCTTATCGGGCCCGATCACGAACACCGAGCGCACCGTCGCGTTGTTGGCTGGCGTTCGCCCCGCCGCGCTGTCGCCCGCATCCGCCGGGAGCATGTCGTAGAGTTTGGCGATCCGCAGCTCCGGATCCCCGATCAGCGGATAGTCGACCGCGTTGCCCGTGACGTCGATGATGTCCTGCTTCCAGCGGTGATGGTCCTCGACCGGATCCACGCTGATGCCGATGATCTTGCAGTTCCGTTTGGCGAACTCTCCGGCGAGGCCCGCCATATAGCCGAGTTCGGTCGTGCAGACCGGCGTGAAGTCCTTCGGATGCGAGAACAGCACGGCCCAGCCCTCGCCGATCCAGTCATGAAACGTGATCGGCCCCACAGTGGTGTCGGCCGTGAAGTTCGGCGCTTCGTCGTTGATCCGGATCGTCATGCGATGTCTCCCTGAAACGCGGATCAGAATCCGCGACCGTCCGTATGCCGGCGGCATAGGACCATTGAGCGGAGTTCACAATGCGCCCCGCCCACCCCGTAGACGAGGCGGCGACCATGACGGCGGCGCGCTTGAGCGCCCGCGCGGCGGAACTTGGCTTGCCCCTGCTCGCGCTCCTCAGCCCGAGAGAGACGCCGCCGCCGCCGGCGAACGAAGATCCCGCACCGGACCTCGCGCCGGACCTCGCGCCGGACCTCGCGCCGCCGCGCGCGATCGCGCTGTTCGGTTATGACGGCTCCGACGCGCTCTGGCGCGCTTTCTCGACGTCGCCGGAGGCCGGCGACGGCGCGCCCGATCCGCTCGACCGCTGGAGCCGTCGGCTCGGCGACGCGCTGGCCGCCGAGTTCGGGGCGCGCGCGCTCTATCCTTTCGGCGGTCCGCCCTATCAACCATTCGTCGCCTGGGCGCTGGAGGCGGACGCGGTCTGGAGCTCGCCCCTCGGCATGCTGGTGGGCGCGGGGCGCGGCCTCTGGGTGAGCTACCGCTGCGCGCTCGCCTTCGACCGCCCCCTCGCCGCAGCCCCGCCGACCCGCGCCGCATCGCCGTGCGAGACCTGCGCGGGCCAGCCCTGCCGCGTCGCGTGCCCGGTCGACGCCTTTGGCCCAGCCGGCTATGACGTCGCAGCCTGCGCGGCCCATCTCGACCGGCCCGAGGGCGAGGACTGCCGACGGCTCGGCTGCCGCGCCCGCCGCGCCTGTCCGGTCGCGTCGCCGCCCGCGCCCGCGCAGGCGGCCTTTCATCTGGCGGCCTTCCGCGCCGCGCGAAAACGGGACGCCGCGCCATGACCGAGCGAGAACCGACCGCGCCCGACGGCCAAGCCGCCGACCACCCCGCAGATCAAAGCGCCGATGCAAGGCGCAAGGTCGAGCGACCGGGCGCATCTAAAGCCGCCCCCGCCGGCGCCGATCTTCCCCCGCCCTTTCTGTTCCTCCGCCATGGCGAGACCGACTGGAACGTCGAGGGCCGCTGCCAGGGCCAGCTCGACATCGCGCTGAACGCGCTCGGCCGCGCGCAGGCCGAGCGCGCCGCCGAAGCGCTCGCCACGGCGTCGATCTCCCGCATCGTTTCGAGCCCGCTCCGCCGCGCCCGCAACACCGCGGACGCCGTCGCGCGGCTCCGGGGCATGAGCGTCGAGGAGGATCCTGGCCTTAAAGAGGTTCATCTCGGCGCGCACCAGGGCGAGTTGCACGCGGGTTGGACGCCGGACTTCTGGCGCGGGCGCTATGATCCGCCGGCCGGCGAACGCCGCGACATGTTCTACGAGCGCTCGGTGACCGCGATCCTGCGCAACGCCGCGCGCGGACCCGACGTGCTCATCGTCGCCCATGGCGGCCTCTGGCGCGCGCTCCGCACCTGGGTCAGCCTCGACCTTGAGGTCCCCCGCATGCCGAACGCGATCCCGATCCGCGTCACCCCGGCGCCCGGGGCCTGGCGGGTCGAGCCGCTCTTGCCCCTGCCCGAAGTCCTGCAGGGCGGCGAGATCTTCGGCGATGTCGACGGAGGCGCGCCATGAAGCGGCTGGTCCTGCTCCGCCACGCCAAATCCGATTGGGACGACCGGACGCTCCCCGACCACGACCGTCCGCTCGCCCTCCGCGGTCGCCTCGCCGCGCCGCTGATGGGCGCCTGGCTCGTCGAGATGGATCTCGCGCCCGACCATATCGCGCTCTCCAGCAGCGTCCGCACCCGCGAGACTTGGGCCCGCCTCCGGCCCCTGCTCCCGACCCCGCCGGAGCCCGCGATCGAGCCGAGCCTCTACGAAGCGACGCCGGAGACGGTTCTGGACGTGATCCGCGCACTGCCTGAGACGGCTCGGACGGCGCTCCTGATCGGCCACAATCCAGGCCTCGAGACCCTGGCGAGCCTCCTGTCGGCCCGGTCGATTGCGATGCCGACCGCCGCCGCCTGCGTGTTCGAGCTTTCGGATCGATGGGTGGACGCGTCCCCGGAGGCGGTCCGGCTCGCCGCCTTTGAGGCCCCGAAGACGCTGGTGTGATGCGGTCCTGAAACGTCGAGCGTCGGACGACCGGCCTCGCGCGGTCACTGATCGGGCAGCAGATCCCAGCGTGCGGTCAGGTTCACCTGCACCGACTGCTCCCCCGGCGCGATCGGCGCGCCCGACCCTTGCGTCGACAGCCGCGAGCGCTCCCGCGCCCGCTGCGCGAAGGTGCGGTTCTCCACGATCGACCGGACGGTCCCCAGCCGCATCCCCGCCTCCGCCGCCAACAGCGCCGCCTTCCGCCGCGCATCCGCCAAAGCCTGGACGCGCGCCTGATCCTCGAGCGCCTCTCTTTCGTCCAGATAGAAGGACACGCTATCCGTCCTATTGGAGCCGGTGTTGGCGAGCGCGTCGAGCACGTCGGGGGCTTTGTCGATGTCCTTCACGGTGATCATCACCGCGTTGCTGGCGGCGTATCCCACCAGGGTCCGCCGTCTCGGCCCGCCGACCTGGGTCGCGACGCGCTCGTATCGAGGTCGGACCGAGACTTGCAAAGTGCGGATATCGGCGTTTCGGTCGAGACCGAGGGAAGCCACCTCGTCGAGCACCGCCGTCATCGCGTCGCGGTTGAGCCGCAGGGCTTCGGCGGCGCGTTCGGCTTCGTTCTCGACCTCGATCTGGATCTCCGCCCGATCCGGCGTCGCGGAGATTTCGCCTTCGCCGGTGGTTGATATATAGCGGTCGGGTTCGGAAGACTCTTGGGGTTGGGAACCGCCGCACGCGACGAGCGACAAGGGCGCGATCAGGACCGCGACGATCGAGGAGCGGCGACGCGACAGGCGGGAGAGGGTAAGGCGACGCATGGTGTTCACCAAGAAAGCTGCGATGTCGAAAGCGGTCTCCGCCCAACGGAACGACATGCCGAGCCCGGGCGCCATCGGACGCGAGGACGCGCGCGAAGTTCGAGCGGACGTCGCCGCGATCTCCGAACGGGTGGTGTTCCGCCTCTGGGCCTCGGGCGCCGCCAACGCCCGGGCCATCGAGCAGGCGCGCCAGGAGATGGACGCCCGCACCCGTCTCGATCAGGCGCTGGTCCGGCTCGGCCTGGTCGACGAGGTCGTCGCCGCCAAGGCGTTGGCCGAGGAGATCGGCGCGCCCTTCGCGGGTGAAAGCGACTATCCCGCCTGCCCGATCGCGATGGATCTGCTGCCGCAGCGCTTCGTACGGGAGTCGCTGGCGCTGCCGATCTCGGACGATGGCGAACTGCTGCGCATCGCCATCGCCGACCCGCTCGACGATTACGTCATCCGCGCGATCCAACTGAAGACGAAGCGCCAGGTCGAGGTCGCCTGCGCCGCCCCGGAGCGGCTCGAACGTGAGATCGCGCGGCTCTACGGCGCCAAGGAGGCGGGCGCTCTGCGCCCGGCCGCCAAACTCGACGCTGAGACGCCCGAGCCGCAACGCGCTGAGACCTCCATTGCGGCGGCGACCGCCCCGCCCGCGCAACAGGCCGCGCTCGCGAAGACCAAGGCGCGCCCGCCGGCCGAACCCGAGGCTCTGAAGGCCGAAACCCTCACGCCCGATCGGCCGCGCCGGCCGCGCCCCGCGCCGGAAAACGCCGGAGCTCGAAGCGCCGCCCCCAAGGCCTCTGCGAAGGCCTTTGCGGAGGCTCCTGCGGACGCGCCGGGCCGGCCGCAGGCCCGCTCGCCGGAACCGATGACGCGCTCGCCGGAGCCGATGGCGCCGGAGCGCGACCGCGCCGCCGGCGACTCCGAGCGCCCGGCGTCCGAGCCGTCGCTCGCCCCAGTCCCATTCGACGCCGCCGCGTTCGCCGTCTCGCCGCCGACGCCGCGCTTCGTCCGCCCCAAGCGCGTGGCGTTGAAGCGCCCGGCCGAGCGGTTCATCGCCCGCCTTGACGAAGATCCCCAGCCGACGGGACGCCGGACGCGGTCGGCTTCCGCCGCGCCGAGAAGCGCGGCCCCGAGCGATCGAAGCGCGGCCCGGACGAAATCGGCCGCTCAAGGCGGCCCAGACGCCGAAGCCCGCCCCGCGCCTTCGACACGGAGCGCGATCGCCGATGGCGGCCTGATGCTCGCCTTCGCCGACGCCGAAACCGAGCGCCGAGCCGCAGCGTCGGCGTCTAAAACGAAGAGCGAGGCCAAAACCCGCACCGAGAGCAAGAGCGCGCCGGCGGCCTCGGGCCGCCGACCTTTCGATCTGATGGCGCGCTTCGGCGCCGCCCTCGCAACGCAGGTCGGGCGCTCGACCGCGAAAGCCGAGCCCGAGAGCCCCTCCCCCGATCTTGCGCCGGAGGCGCCGAAGCCCGCCGCTGAGCCGCGTCGAGCCAAACCGATGCTTGAGGCGTTCGGCGAGGCGCAAGACTTTTCGGCCGCGCGCGGCGGCGCCGCCGTTTCGCTGGAGAAGCCCCGCGAGAGCGCGCCCGAGCCGGCGACCGCAGAGCGCATCGAACGCGACCGGTCGGCCGACCCAGCGGCCGAACCGACGGCGAAAGCGAAGCCTCAGCCGCCTCGACGCGCCCGTCCGAACGAGTCGGAGGAAGCCCGGCGGACGGAACGCGCGCTCGAGCGCGCGCGCGCCGAGGCGCGCCGGATCGCGCCCGAACCGGCGCCCGCCCCCAAGCCCGCCGCCACGTACGCCCCCAACCCCGCCGCCACGCCCGAGCGGACGCTGCGCACCAAGGCGAGCGACCGGGCCAAGGCCCGCGATTTCGTCGTGGCGGAGGTTCGCAAGAAACTGCGCGAAGCCATCGCCCCGACCGCTATGAGCGGGGGCCTGAAGGTTGCGCTCCGCGCCGCCGAGGACTCCGCCCGCGGCGGCGCCGAGGATCGCCGCGCGACCCTGGTCGGCCCCTCGGCGACGCCGGAGGAGATCGATCTCGCCGCCCTCGGCTTCGACGCCGCATCGGAGGCCGTGATCGCCCAGGCGCTGGATGCCCAGGACGGCATGATCGCCGTCTGCGGCCTGGCGGGCAGCGGCAAGGTCGCGACCCGGAACGCCCTGGCCGCGCGCCTCGCGGCCGCCGGCGTCGCGGTCCGCCCGCTCGAAACCGTCGGCGCCGGAGAGCGCCGCCGGAGCGACAAAACCGGGGCCCGGCGCGCCGCCGTGGGCGCAATCAGGAGCGCCGACGACGCCGAAGCCGCCGCCCGCGCCGCGATGACCGGCTGGTTGGTGATCGTCACCCTCGAGACCCCGACCGCCGCCTCCGCCGCGCCGCATCTGGTCCGGACGGGCGTGCCGCCCTACGTGCTGGCCTCGAGCTTGCGCGCCGCGGTCTCGCAACGCGCGGTCAGCGAGGAAGAGGCCGCCGCCATCGGCGCCCGAGGCGAAGCGATCGGCGGGGCCGTAACGGCCGTGCACGCGGTCGCCTTCGATGATGCGATGCGCGCCTTGATCCTGGCCCAGGCCGACGAAGCCACGTTCTGTCAGACCATGGGCGTGCCGCTCCCGCGCGAGCCGGAGCCGATGCGTCCGAGCGGACCGCCGCGCCCCTTGACCGCCGGCGTTCGCGCGCCCTGACGGGCGGCGTCGGTCCCGAAGCGCGAACTCTGGCGCGGCGTCCCCGCCTCCGCCGCGCTTTCGCCCGGTTCCTCACGCTGAAAAGCGGAGGCTCGCCGGCGCTTCGAGAGGAATTGATCCCGGAGGCCGGATCGCGCGCCGAGAGCAGTTGCGCACACTCACCCGAAGCGTGAAAAGGGCGCCATGAAATCCTGGCTGATCTCCGAACTGCAGGCGGCGATGTCCGCGCCGGACGTCGCCCGCTTTGCGCTCGATCTGACCGAAGACGTGGTGACGCTGATCGAACGCACCTCGCAGGGCGCGACGCCGACTCTGTCGGCTGATGTCCATGGCGACCGCTTCGACGACGAGATCGCCGCCATTCGCAAGCGCGTCGGCGGCCGCGGACGCGTCGACCTGCTGCTGCCGACCGCGCTGACGCTGTTCCGCATCGACACCTTTCCCGGCGAGGCGCGCAAGAACCTGCGCGAAGAGGCTTGGTGGCGCCTCGACGCCCTGACGCCCTATGCGCCCGAGGACCTCTGCTACGACGTCTCCCTGCTCGGCGCGGATCAGAACACCGGCTTTCTCGAGGTTCACATCGCCGTCGCCCCGCGCGAAATCGTGGACGAGGCGATCGGCTATGCGCGCGGCTGGGGCTTCACGCCGCGCCGAGTCACCTCCGGCGAGCCGGCGATCGGCTTCCCCGCGGGTCCTGAATTCCTGACCGTCGACGATCCGGCGAGCGAAACGCGCTCGCTGCGCCGCGGCGCGGCCCTCGCCACCGCGGCCGTCCTTCTGTTCGGCGTGATTGGCGTCACCCGCGGCGTGATCGAGCGCCAGCGCTTGGTGGAGGAGGCGCTGACGCGCTCCGAAGGCGCGCAGGAAACGTTGGGCGACACGCTGCAGGTCCGCGCCGCGGCGCTCGACCTCGCCAACCGCGCGATGACCCCCTCGGTGCTGCGCGAGACCCGTCCCCTCGCCGTCGATCTGTTGGCCGCCCTGGCGCGCGCCATGCCGCCCAAAACGCTGACCGAGCGCGCCGTGATCACCGAGAACGGCCTCCGGATCGAGGGGGTTTCGGCGAACGCCGACGCGGTCCTGTCCGCCGTCGCGCTCGCGCCGGAGTTTCGCAACGGCCGTTACGCCGCGCCTGTCGAGACCCTCTCCGTGCGCGGCCGCAAGGCGGAGCGCTTCGTCATCGAGGCCGAGATCGCGCCGATCGAGCGCGCCGCGCCCGTCCGAGAAGCCGCGCTGTCCGGAGAAGGCCGATGATCCGTCGGGGCTCCCGCACGAGCCGGATGCTCGCCGTCGCCGTCGTGGCGGCGCCCGCCGCGCTCGCCGCCGGGGGCTTCGCGCTGTGGTCGGTCGGGACCTGGATCTCCACCGGTCGCGCCCTCGCCGCGCAGGAGCAGCTTCGCCACGAGGCGGAGACCCGCGCGTCGCACGCCAGCTTTTACACGGAGCTCGGCGAGGCCTGGCGCGATTACTCGGAGACCGAGATCTCCGGCCTCGCGCAGGAGCCGACGGCCGAAGCCGCGGAGCAGGCGATGAAGCAGCGTCTGCTTCAGCTCTTCGAACGCAGCGAAGGCGCGGCGTCCGTGGTGGAGATCCTGGAGCGCGACGACGCGGACGGCGTCGAGCGCCTCCGCGCCGAGACCCGCGGTCGTCTGCCCGAAGCGGCGCTGGTCAGCTTCCTCGAAACGCTCGAGACCCAGCCGCCGTTTCTGTTCGTCGATCTGATGGAGCTGCAGCCCGAGACCGACGGCGCCGGTCGCTCGGGCCTCTCGCAAGTCGCCATCCGGCTGCGCGTCTCCGCCTACCGGATCAAGGAGGCCAATCGATGAGCCGCTCGATTTGGCTGACGATTGACGTCGTCCTGATCATCGCTTTGATCGCGTCCGCCTGGTTCGCCTTCAACGCGCGTCAGGTCGCGCGTCCCGGGCTCGGCCAGCTCGCCGCCGTGGAGCTCCCTGCCGAGGACCCGCCTTTGCCGCCGGCGCCGTTCGCGCGAACGGTCGGCGAGGACGCCGGGCTGCTGTCGGCCCGCGACCTTTTCAACGAGCCGGAGATGGCCCGCTTCGCCGGCGTCGGACAGGGCGAGCCCCGCCGACCCTCGGGCGAAAAACCCTTGCCGGCCGCGCGCACGCTGGTGGCGCCGCCCACTTGGCCTTCGATCCGCCCGCCCGAACTGCCCGGCTCCGTCCGCGGGCCGGAGGATCCCCTGCGCTTCCGCCTGACCACCGTGAAGCCCGAGGTGCTGCAGTATTTCGGCAGCCACCTGATCCCGGCCAGCCGTCGCGAGAGCGATATCCAGGGACCGCCGGGCGAGGTCATCCTGGCGCCGGCTTACGCGACGCCGCCGCGGGGCAATCCCAACGGCCCGGCTGCTGGCCTCGGTCGAGCGCCCGCCGCGCAGGACGCGATCGACGACGACGCGTCCGGAGAAATCGCCGCCGCCGATCCCCCGCAGGCCGGCGACGCCTTGGACGGCCTGATCCTGATCTCGGTGCTCCGCAACCGCACCGGCGGCGGCCGCGCCTTGATCCGGACCCCGCAATCCTCCGCGCTCGCCGTCACATTGGGCGAGGAGATCGTCGGCTGGCGCGTCTCCACCATCGGCGATGATTTCATCAATCTGCGCCGGGGCTCTCAAACCCGCGTCCTGCGGATGCCGCAATAGAGCGCGGCCCGCCCGGCTCAGCCCCGGCTTTGGCGATAGGCCGCCCAGGCTTCGGGCGTGTCGAGATCGATCTCCACGCCCGGATTCTCGGTCGCGACGTCGACGACCTGGTCCGCGTGCTCGCGCACGATCGCCTTTGCGCCGTCGTCGCCGCCCAGATGGCCGAGCGGCTCGAAGAACCGCCGGCCGAACAACACGGGATGCCCGGGCCGCCCTGACGGGCCGACCGGCCGCACGATGCTCCGCCCCTCCTCCGGATCGAACGCCGCGATCATCCGTTCGACGATCTCGGGCGGCGTCTCCGGCATGTCCGCGAGCGCGATCAGCGCGGCGTCCGCCTCCGGCGCCGCGGCGCGCAGGCCGGCCGCGATCGACGTCCCCATGCCCTCCCGCCAGAGCGCGTTCTCGACGGTCCGCAGCCCAAGTCCGGAAAGCGCGGCCGCCACCCGCGCGCCCTCGGCGCCGAGCACGGCCACCACCTCGTCCACCCCCGATCCGAGCAGCCGCTCCGCGCTTCTCCGCACGAGAGCGACGCCGTCGATCTCCTCCAGCAGCTTGTGCTTGCCGCCCATCCGAGACGATGCGCCGGCGGCGAGCAACACGGCGGAGACGAAAGGCTTCCGCGGCGCGGACCCGCTTTTTCCCGAACCGCTCTCGCCGAGCCCCATTCCGATCCGCGGTTCGGGCCGGGCGGCGATCTCCTTCAGAAGCCCGCCCACGCCCATCCGCGCGATGTCGGCCGAGCTCACCGCGACCCCGGCCGCGAGCCTCTCGAGCACCCAATCCGCGCCGTTCAGCTTCGGCGATTTGGCGCATCCCGGCAGCCCCAACACCGGCCGCCCGCCCTGCCTCCCGAGCGCCAGCAGGTTCCCCGGATCGACCGGCATCCCGAGCCGCTCCAGCGTCCCGCCGGCCTCGAGGATCGCCGCCGGCGTCACGTCGCGCCGATCCGTCGTGGCCGAAGCCGCCAGCACCAACACCAGATCGCCAGGCGCCGCCGCGATCGCCGCCGAGAGCGCCCCGGTCTCATGCGCGACGACGCTCGGGCTCGGCGCCGGCAGCCCAAGCGCCCGCAGCCGCGCAAGCACCGTCTCGGCGCCCTTCTCGAGCGTCGCGGCGCGCATGCCCGGCGTGCGGGTCAGGATCAGCGACGGCGCCGCGATCCGGAACGGCGCCACGGACAGCGCGCCGCGCCCCGCCACCAGCGCTTCAGCCCGCGCCACCGCCTCGGCCGGCGCCGCGTAGGGGATGATCTTCACCGTCGCCACCATGCGCCGCTGCGCGACCACGCTGTGGTCCGGGAGGGTCGCCAGCGTCACCGCCTCATCGAGCGCGTTAAGCGCATGGACCGCCTCCGCGTCGACCCGAAACAGCCCCGGCCGCGCGGCGTAGAGATTGGCGCGTCCGGTGAAGGGCGCCGAGATCGACAGCCCGACCGTCCGCGGCTCCAGCGCCAGCGCCGCCGCGACCCGGGCGGCCGCCGCGTCCTCCGCCAGGTCCCCCGCCTCGAGCCGCGCGACGGTGACGGCCTCGATCCCCGCCGCGACCAACCTCTCGACATCCGCCGACCCGAGCGCACGCCCCTTTTTCAGCACGCCGTCCTCGAGCCGGATCGAGTGCGCCAGCACTGCGCCGAGAGCGTCCGCCGGCGGAACTGGCCCGAACCTCATGCCCGCCTCACACGGCCGCGGCGGCGCGAGCGCCAAGCTGAGAATCGCGTCGAGCTCCGGGACGGCTTTCCGGCCGGCGAAGCCGCTCGACGATCTCCGCCAGGATCGCCACCGCGATCTCCGGCGGGCTCTTCGCCCCGATATCGAGCCCGATCGGCGCGTGAAGCCGCGCCATCTGCGCCTCCGTCGCCGCGCCGCCCGCGACCAGCCGCTCGACCCGCTTGGCCTGCGTCCGGGTCGATCCGAGCGCGCCCACATAGAACGCGTCCGACGCGAGCGCCGGCGCGATCGCTTCATCGTCGATCTTCGGATCATGGGTGAGGCAGACCACCGCCGTCGACAAATCGAGCCCATGCTCCGCCAGCACCGCGCCCGGATACTCCTGGCTGATCCGCGCGGGATCCAGCTCCGGAAAGCGCGCGGGCGTCGCGAACGCGCCGCGCGGATCGATCACCGTCACGTCGAAACCGGCGAGCCGCGCCATCGGAACCAGAGCCTGCGCGATATGGACCGCCCCCACGATCACCATCCGCAGCGGCGCGGGATGCGTCGCATGAAACCAGCCGGGCTCCGCCGTCGAATAGCCGGAGCGCCCGCCGACCAAAGCGTCGACCGCCTCGGCCTCCCGCGTCTCTGGCGCGGGACTTCTCGGCAGCGCGGCGAGCGTCGTCAGCTGGCGTTCCCAGGTCTCGACGTTCACCGCCGCGATCACCGCCTCGCGAGACCGGCGATGATCGACCAGCTCGCGCAGAAACGCCGCGCTCGGCCCGTCGCCGACGCCGATCGGCTCGACCAGGATCTCGATCTCGCCGCCGCAGGGCAGCCCGACCGCGAAAGCGTCGTCGTCCGACACCCCGAAGCTCAGCATCCGCGGCCGCCCGTCCTCGATCGCCTCGAGCGCCTCCGCCGTGACCGCCCCTTCGACGCAGCCGCCGGAGACCGAGCCCGCGAGCTCCGCGTCGGACGACACCGCGAGCTGCGCGCCGACCGGCCGCGGGGCCGAGCCCCAGGTCCGCGTCACGGTCGCGAGCGCCGCGCCCCTGCCCGCCTCCACCCAGGCGAGCGCCTGCTCGGGGATTTGATCGGGCGCGTGTCGGGCGGTCGGCGGGCTCATCGCACAGCTCCTTGTTCCGCGGAGCGTCAGGCCCGTCGCTCCGGCGCATGCAGCAGCGCCATCAGACGCCGCCGGTCGCCTTCGTCGTCGGCGCGCGCAAGCGCGTCCGACAAAGCGGCGAGGCTTTCGATATTGTGCGCCGCGCGAAAACTGTCCACCCGCGGCAGCAGCGCCCGCACCCCTTGCGCCTTGGGCGCGAAGCCGTCCCAGCGCAAAAGCGGGTTCAGCCAGATCAGCTTCCGCGCGGACAGCCTGAGCCGCTCCGCCTCCGCCGCCAGCGCGGCCGGGTCGTCGCGGTCGAGCCCGTCGGTGATCAGGAGCACCACCGCCCCCTGCCCGAGCACGCGCCGCGACCAGTCTCGGTTGAAGGCGTGGAGGCACGCCCCGATCCGCGTGCCGCCGTCCCAATCCTGCGCCTCCGCCCCGCAGGCGGCGAGCGCCTCATCCACGTCGCGCCGGGCCAGATGCCGCGTGACGTTGGTGAGCCGCGTCCCGAAGGTGAAGGCGTGCACCTTGGCCCAGCCCGCGCCCTTGGCGTTGGCGGCGGCGTGCAGGAAGTGCAGCAGCATCCGGCTATAGGCGCTCATCGATCCCGAAATGTCGCAGAGCGCCACCAGGTTCGGCCAGCGGATCCGCCGGGAGCGCCGCTTGAACTCGGAGATCTCGCCCCCTTGGCGCAGGCTCTGGCGCATCGTCGCCCGCCAGTCGGGCCGCGTCCCCCGCGGGCTCGCCCGGGCCCGCCGCGACGCGATCGGCTGGACGGGAAGCGACAGCCGCGCGATCGCGCGCTTCGCCGCCTGGGTTTCGGCCGGCGGCGAGCGCCTCATCCACGTCGCGCCGGGCCAGATGCCGCGTGACGTTGGTGAGCCG
>JBCBRF010000054.1:0-21034 GCA_039819865.1 Pseudomonadota bacterium
GGCGCGCCGCGCGGCCAATTTCTTCGCGAACTTGAACACTTTCGGCGCCTTCACGCGCGGCAGCCAACGCTTAGGCGCGATGTGGCGCTCTTGCAGGAAGGCGAAAGCGTCGAGATAGACCTCCGCGTCGTTGCCCTCGAAGCTCGAGCAACCGAACATCAGCTCGAAGCCCCGCTCATCGACATACTGCGTCATCGCCGCCCAGGCGACGCGCAGCGCGTCGGCGTTGCGATGATCCGAGTGGATGCAGAAGCGCCCCATCTCGACCATCGGGCCCGGAAATTCCCGAAGTTTGGAGAGCTCGTAATACTGAGCCGAGTAGCTCTCCGCGATCTCCGCGCCGCTGCTGAGCGGCATCAACCGGAAGCAGCAGACAAGATCGCCGGTCTTTCGCTCGAACAGCAGCATGTGATCGCACCGAGCGTCGAAGGCGTCGCGATCGAGCCCGTCCGCCGCGCTGTCCGGCGCATTCCGATCCGCCCGAAACACCTGGTGACGGAGCCTCTGCGCCGCCGCCACGTCTTCGGGGCCCTCGGCCAACCGCGCCTCGTAGCGTCCTCGCACCAATCCCAGCCGCGCCATTCTAGCCCTCCATTCGGCGCACCGCACCGCTCGCTCCTCGCGCGCACTCTCAGCGTGTTGGCGCCGCGGCGCAATCGAAATATCTAAAGTGGCAAGTAGCTCAGGAGTTGATGAATGTCAGATCCGCAACGCAAATCCGACGCCGAATGGCGTGAAATCCTCAGCCCTGAGCAATACCGCATCTTGCGGGAAAAGGGCACCGAGCGCCCCTTCAGCCACCAAGGCTTCGAACCGGGCGTACGGACCTTCATGTGCGCGGGCTGCGGCGCGCCGTTGTTCGAGAAAGACGCGAAGTTCGACTCCGGCTCCGGCTGGCCGAGCTTCACTCGCCCCATCGCCGAGGACGCGGTCGCCGAGGAGTTGGACGTCAGCCATGGCATGCGGCGCACGGAGGTGCTCTGCGCCCGATGCGGCGGCCATCTCGGTCACGTGTTCCCGGACGGTCCCGGCCCGGAAGGCCTGCGCTATTGCATCAACGGCATGGCGTTGTCGGGCGAAGCCGAGGATCCGGCGTGACGCGATCAACCCCGCGCGCGCAGGACGAGACGGCCGAGCGGACCGCATCCGCCTTCGCGCATGTCGACTGCTGGATCTTCGACCTCGACAACACGCTTTACTCGTTCGAAGCGCGTTTGTTCGACCAGATCGACCGCCGGATGACCAGCTTCATCGCCGAGACGCTCGCGGTCTCGGCGGAAGAAGCCAATCGGCTCCGCGCCGTTTATTGGGACCAATACGGCACCACGCTTAACGGGCTGATGAGTCTGCACGACACGCCGCCGGAAGCGTTTCTCGACTATGTGCATGACATCGATCTCGGCGCGCTCGAGGCGTGCCGTCACCGGCGCGCGGCGCTGGCGGCGCTGCCGGGGCGGCGGATCGTCCACACCAACGGCTCGCGCGGGCATGCGGCGCGGGTCCTCGCCAAGCTTGGCATCGAGGATCTGTTCGACCAGGTCTTCGCGATCGAGGACAGCGCTTATGCGCCGAAGCCCGCCGAACAGGCCTATGCCGCAGTGATCCGCGGAGCCGAGGTCGAGCCGCGCCGGGCCGCGTTCTTCGAGGACACGGCGCGCAATCTGGAGACGCCGCATCGCCTCGGCATGCGCACGGTCTTCACGCCGACCGGCTGCCGGCGGGCGGAGGCGGATCGCGATCAGCCTTATGTGGAGTTCGTGGCGGAAGACCTCACCGGTTTTCTGACGCGACTGACGGCGCCGACCACGGCGCATGCGACCGGAGAGGCCGTGCGATGACGACGAACGAGACGCAGCGCGAAGCGCCGACGCGGGTGGACATCCTGCAGGTCGGCGCGGGACCCGCCGGTCTGATCGCCGCACTTCTGATGGCCCGCCGCGGCTTCCGCGTCCTGGTCCTCGACCAGGCCGAACCCGCCCTAGAGCCGGAAGATCCGACGGCGGATCTGCGCACGACCGCTCTGCTCGAGCCCACGGTCGAGGCGTTGAAGGAGACCGGCGCCTGGCCCGCCCTTTCCGAGGCCGCCGCCGAACTGTCGATCATGCGCATGATCGACGCTGGCGGGCGCGAAAATGCGGCCCGCGCGCAGGCCGACTTCGACGCGCTGGAGCTGGAGCGGCCGACCTTCGGCTACAACGTCGCCAACACCGATCTGAAGCGCGCCCTGCTGGACCAAGTCGCCGCGACCGACACGCTGGAGCTGCGCGCCCCCGCCCGCATCGCCCATCTGAGCCACCGCGATCGAGACGTCGTCGCGGTGCTCGAGGATGGCGGCTCGGTCCGGGCCCCGCTCTTGATCGGCGCCGACGGCAAACGCTCCGAGATCCGGGAGCGGATCGGAGTCGCGGCGCGCAGCGTCCGCTACGATCAGAAGGCCATGGTGTTCGTCGTCGGGCATGAGCGGCCGCATGGCTCGGTCTCGACCGAAATCCTGCGGCGCGGCGGCCCCTTTACGTTGGTGCCGCTGCCGAGCGCCGGCTTCGGCGATCACCGCTCGAGCGTCGTGTGGATGGAAAGCGCGGCTGAGGCCGATCGGCTGTCCGCGCTCGACGACGCGGCCTTCGAGCAGGAGGCGAACGCCCGCTCTCTCGGGGTCCTCGGCCCGCTGCGGCTGGCGTCGCGCCGCGCCGTCTGGCCGATGAGTTCGATGATCGCCGACCGCTTCCACGGCCCGCGCACCGCGCTGATCGCGGAAGCCGCGCATGCGGTGCCCCCGATCGGGGCGCAGGGTCTGAACATGTCGGTGAAGGACGCCGCGGCGCTCGCCGATCTGGTCGCCGAGGCGCGGGCGAAAGGGGCGGATATCGGCGCGCCCGATCTGCTGGCTCGCTTCACGCGGCGGCGCTGGCCGGATGTCGCGGCCCGGGTCGGCGCGACGGCCGCGCTGAACGCGGCGGCGATCGGCGCGGTCGGGCCGGTGCGCGATCTTCGAATGCTCGGCCTCCGCGCCATCCACGGCGCGCCCCCTCTGCGCCGCCTCGCCATGCGTCTTGGCCTCGGCGCCTGAGCCGTACCGGGCGGCGATCCGAAAACCAAAGAGCGCGCGGCGCGCTCAGGCCTTCGCTTTGGCCGTTGCGCCGCTCTGCGCATCGGCGGCCGTCGACCCGGCGTCTAACCCGTCAGCCTTCTCGATCACCCGCAGCAGAGGCACCAGCGAGCCGTCCTTCAGCGCATGGATCTCCGGCACCAGGCGCGCCCGCTCGCTCCAGCCCGCCACTTCGAGCGCGCGGCGCGCTTTCGCGAAGATCCCCGCCTCGCCGCCTTCCTGGAACGCCTTGACGATCTCGTCCTTCAGCGGCCCGAAATCCGGCTCCGCGCCGTCCTGGGGCGGCCCTTCGACCGACTTCCCGCCAAGCCACCCTTTGGATTGCTGGTGCGAGAAGGCGCGGCCGATCAGCTCCTGATCGTCCTGGGGCAGATCCTTGTAATGCTCGATCGAGATCCGCCTCGGATCGTCCTTCCACATCTTGGCCCGAACGCCGGGCCGCATCGGTTGGATGATCCCGTATTCGTCGAGCACGCCGATGACCTGGTTGATCGCGACGCCGCGCGTGGCCTCCCCATCGTCTCCGTACCCGCAGCGATAGAGGTTCGGCGCGACCAGATAGGCGTGTCCTTGATGCGCTACGAAATGCCTCTGGAGCATGGAGAGCGTCAGGTCGCTGTCGCGGATCGCGGCGTGGAAGCTGCGCGCGAGCTCCTCGATCACCTCGTCGCTGGCGATCCGGACCCCGGCGACTTCGCGCTGGAACGCCCCGGTGCGTCCCGTCTCCGCCCGCGGCGGGTTCACCACCGCCAGCACCAGCAGCCCGAGATCGACGCCCACCGCCGCAAGCAGCGCGATCAGGTCCCGCTGACCGAGTTGCTCGTTCTCGTCCGCGGCGACGTCCGTCCAGGTCGCCAGCCCCCAGACGCCGACGCCGATTTTCGTCCAGATCGTCTTGACCGCGTTCGCGACGCCCGCGGGCCCTTCGCTGAACGCCGCGTCCCGGAGCGTGATGACCGCGCGCCGCCCCGCATCCTCCGCCGCTTCGCGGAGCCGCGCCGCGAGCGTCGGGTCGTAGCATTTGTAGCCCTCTGCGCCCGGCTCGATCTCGAGCTCGGACGCAAGCGCCCGCATTTCCCCGGCGAAGCTCGCGCCGAGGGCGTTCGAGCGGGTCGCGATCCCCTGGGCGCGCCCCCGGATCTCCGCCGCCGCGCGCTCATAGTTGCGCTGCCGCTCCTGGATCGTCTCGCCCTCGACCGCGCCCGCATCGCCGAGCGAGGCGTTCAGCGCCGCCAGGTCCTGCTCGACCGCCGAGATCCAGTTCGCCTGGATGTCGCTCGACAGCGCGTTGACCGAATCCCGCACATTGCTCCGCGCCCGCCAAAGCGGCCCGCGACCCGGCGAAGACGAGATCCCGCAACTGCCGCCCGACGCCTCCTCCGACGCCATCTGACGCTCCGAGAACCGCTCGACCGCGTCGAGCCGCCCCTTTACGGCGGCGAGCCGCGCGGTGATCTCCACGGCCGCGTCGCGCACATCCTCGTACTGCCCCGCGAGGCCCTCCCGCGTCGCCGTGCTGCCCGCGATCAGGCTCCACCAATAGCCGTAGCCGAAACCGACCGACCAAAGCGCGAGGAACAGATACAGCGGCAGCGTCACCAGCCGGCGGATCGACTCCCCCGGCCGCACCGTCTCCCGCAGCGCGATCCACATCAGGAAGGTGAGCGCCATCACGATCGCCGTCGTGAGGACCTGCGTGGCGAGATCGACGGCGGAGCCGCTTTCTTGGATTCCGACGATGAAGTCGGTCATCCCGCTCCAGGTGGCGAAACCCGAGATCGCGAGCAGCATCATCGACGCCGCGCCGATCGTCAGGTTGCGCCCGAGCAGATAGTCGAGCACGCCCCGCTCGACCTTCGGCCCGCCGTTCAAATCGCTCGTCGCCATCGATCCCCTCCCACGCGACCACACCGCGCGCCGTTTCCCAGCGGTTCCAGAGTTCTGGGCCGCGAGACGTCAGCTCGGGACGCTAGGGGCAAAACATCACAGTGCGAAGACAGTGCGGCCATTGCGGTCGACGCCGTGTCGGCCGAGACGCGGAGGCCAGAAGCCGAAACGGCGGTCCGCAAAAGAAAATGGGCGGCCTTTGCGGCCGCCCAGGTTTATGTCCAGGCTCTTATAAGGGATAGGTTTCTTGCACTGCTCGACGCCTGGGGGGAACGCCGGCGGGAGGGACGGACCGCCGGCGAATTCGTGTCGGCCGCCCCCGCCCCGCTCGGGGGCGAACGGCGGCCTAAAGATCAGCTGCAGCCCGAGGTGGCGCCGCAGGTGTCGCATTTCAGGCAGGTGCCGTTGCGAACCAGCGTGAAGTTCCCGCACTCGCCGCAGGCGTCGCCTTCATAGCCCTTCATCCGGGCCTCGGCGCGCGCCTGGCGGTCCGAGCGCTCGATCGGCGCGGCGGCCACGACGGCCGCTCCGGCGACCACGCCGACCCCGCCGAAGGACATCTCCGCGCCGCCGGTGTCGCCCGTGGGGTTCAGCGCCGCAGCCGGCGCCGCCGCGCGCGCCTCCACCGCAGCCCGCTGGCCGCCCTCGAACACCACCAGATTGTTCCGCAGATAGCCCGTCGAGGCGACCTGCTTCACCACCTCGAGCGCCTTCTCGGTCGCGGTCTGCCCCGCCTCGATCTGACCCTCGTCATGGCCTTCCCCGAGCGCGAAACGCGCATCGCTCGGCGAGCCGTGGGCGAGGTCGTCCCGGTCCAGATAAGAGATCGCCAGTTCGCGGAACACGTAGTCCAGGATCGAGGTCGCGTTCTTGATCTGATCGTTCCCCTGCACCAGGCCCGCAGGCTCGAAGCGGGTGAAGGTGAAGGCGTCGACGAACTCCTCGAGCGGCACGCCGTATTGCAGACCGATCGACACCGCGATGGCGAAGTTGTTCATCACGCTCCGGAAGGCCGCGCCCTCCTTGTGCATGTCGATGAAGATCTCGCCGAGCTTGCCGCTCTGATACTCGCCGGTGCGCAGATAGACTTTGTGCCCGCCGATGATCGCCTTCTGGGTGTAGCCCTTCCGACGGTCCGGCATCTTCTCGCGATAGCGCTTGGCGACCTCGCGCACGACGACTTTCTCGACGATGCGCTCCGCGATCGCCTCCGCCCGGATCGCCGCCGGCTGCTCGACGCCGACCGCCTCCATCAGATCGTCCTGGTCCTCCTCTTCATCGAGAAGCTGCGACGCCAGCGGCTGGCTGAGCTTCGAGCCGTCGCGATAGAGCGCGTTGGCCTTCAGCCCCAGCCGCCAGGACTTCATGTAAGCGGCCTGGCAGTCCTCGATTGAGGCGCTGTTCGGCATGTTGATGGTCTTCGAGATCGCGCCCGAGATAAACGGCTGCGCCGCCGCCATCATGTCGATATGCGCGTCGACCGACAGGAAGCGTTTGCCGGTCTTGCCGCACGGGTTGGCGCAGTCGAACACCGGCAGATGCTCTTCCTTGAGGAACGGCGCGCCCTCGAGCGTCATCGTCCCGCAAACATGGGCGTTCGCCGCTTCGATCTCGTCCTTCGGGAAGCCGAGCGCCTTCAGCAGGTCGAAGCTCGGATCGTCGAGCTCGGCGTCCGAGAAGCCGAGCGCCCCCTTGCAGAATTCGTCGCCCAGCACCCAGCGGTTGAACACGAACCGGATGTCGAAGGCGTCGCCGAGCTTCGCCTCGACCTTCTCGATTTCGGCGTCGCTAAAGCCTTTGGACTTGAGCGCCGCATGGCCGAGCGCGTTGCAGCCCGCCAGCGAACCATGACCCACCGCATAGTCGATGATCGCTTTGATCTCGTGCTCGTCATAGCCGAGCGTGTCGAGCGCCGCGGGCACCGAGCGGTTGATGATCTTGAAGTAACCGCCGCCCGCGAGCTTCTTGAACTTCACCAGCGCGAAATCGGGCTCGATGCCGGTGGTGTCGCAATCCATCACCAGGCCGATCGTCCCGGTCGGCGCGATCACGGAGGCCTGGGCGTTCCGATAGCCCGACCCTTCGCCGAGCGTCACCGCGTCTTCCCAGGCCCGCACCGCCGCCTGAACGAGCTTGGCGTCCGGGCAGTTCGCATGGTCGAGCGGCGTCGGACGGATCGCGAGCGCGTCGTACCCGTCGCGGCGCCCCTCCGCGGCGCGGCGATGGTTCCGCATGACCCGCAGCATCGCGTCCCGGTTCGCCGGGTAGCCCGGGAAGGCGCCGAGCTCGGCCGCCATTTCCGCGCTGGTCGCATAGGCGACGCCCGTCAAGATCGCCGACAGCGCCCCGCAATAGGCCCGGCCCTCGGCGCTGTCGTAGGAAATGCCCGAGGACATCAGCAGGCCGCCGATGTTCGCGAAGCCGAGCCCGAGCGTGCGGTACTCATAGGACCGCTTGGCGATCTCCTTCGACGGGAACTGCGCCATCGCGACGGAGATCTCGAGCGCGATCGTCCAGAGCCGGCAGGCGTGCTCGTAAGCCGCGATGTCGAAGCCGCCGCCATCCTCCGCGTCGCGCTTGAACGCGAGCAGGTTCAGCGAGGCCAGGTTGCAGGCCGTGTCGTCGAGGAACATGTACTCCGAGCACGGGTTGGACGCCCGGATCGGACCGGAGTTCGGGCAGGTGTGCCAGGCGTTGATGGTGTCGTGGTACTGCAGCCCCGGATCGGCGCAGGCCCAGGCGGCGTGGCCGATCTGGTCCCAAAGCTCCGCCGCCTTCACGGTCTTCGCGATCTTCCCGTCGGTGCGCCGGATCAGGTCCCAATCGCCATCGGCCTCGACCGCGTTCAGGAACGCGTCCGTCACCCGCACCGAGTTGTTCGAGTTCTGCCCCGAAACGGTCAGGTAGGCCTCGGAGTCCCAATCGGTGTCGTAGACCGGGAATTCGATCTCCGTGAAGCCCTGCCGGCCGTACTGCAGCACGCGCTGGATGTAGTTCTCCGGGATCTCGACTTTCCGCGCCGCCTTGATCGCAGCCTTCAGCGGCGCGTTCTTTTTCGGGTCGTACGCGTCGTCCGGGTGCAGGTCGCTGTTGTTCGCGGCCGCCAGCACCTCGTTCAGATGCCGCTGATGCAGCTTCGAGCCCGCCACCAGCGCGGCGACCTTCTGCTCCTCGATCACCTTCCAGTCGACGAAGGTCTCGACGTCCGGGTGATCGACGTCGACGATCACCATCTTCGCCGCCCGCCGCGTGGTGCCGCCCGACTTGATCGCCGCCGCCGCGCGGTCGCCGATCCGGAGGAAGGACATCAGGCCCGACGATTTGCCGCCGCCCGACAGCGGCTCGCTCTCCGCGCGCAGATCGGAGAAGTTGGCGCCCGTGCCCGAGCCGTACTTGAACAGCCGCGCCTCCCGGATCCAGAGATCCATGATGCCGCCGTCGTTCACCAGATCGTCCGAGACCGACTGGATGAAGCAGGCGTGCGGCTGCGGCCGCTCATAGGCGCTCGCCGACTTCTTCACCCGGCCCGAGCGCTCGTCGACATGGAAATGGCCCTGGCTCGGCCCGTCGATGCCGTAGGCCCAGTGAAGGCCGGTGTTGAACCATTGCGGGCTGTTCGGCGCCGCCATCTGGCTCGCCAGCATGAAGCGCATCTCGTCGAAATAGGCGCGCGCATCCGCTTCGGCGCTGAAATAGCCGCCCTTCCAGCCCCAATAGGTCCAGGCCCCGGCGAGCCGGTCGAACACCTGCCGGCTGTCGGTCTCGCTCAGGAACCGCTCCTCCTCGGGCAGAGAGGCCAGCGCCTTCTGGTCGGCCTCGCCGCGCCACAGCCAGTCCGGCACGCCCGCCTCGGGCACCGGCTTGATCGCCGCCGGCACGCCCGCCTTGCGGAAGTATTTCTGGGCGAGCACGTCGCACGCGACCTGGCTCCAGGACGCCGGCGCGTCGAAATTCTCGAGCGCGAACACCCGTTCGCCGTTCGGATTGCGGATTTCGCTCGTCGCCTTGCGGAACTTGATCTCCGCGTAAGGGGACCGGTCGGTCTTGGTGAACCGGCGCTCGATTTTCATGAGTGGACGCCCTGTCTCTCGTTTCTTCTGTTCTTGCTCGGCCTTATCGCGAGGCATGACGACGCCGGGCGCTCGAAACGGGCGTT
Source organism: Pseudomonadota bacterium (assembly GCA_039819865.1). Taxonomy (GTDB): domain Bacteria; phylum Pseudomonadota; class Alphaproteobacteria; order Rhodobacterales; family Rhodobacteraceae; genus JBCBRF01. The sequence continues at coordinate 9,150 of JBCBRF010000054.1, forward strand.
TCGACCGATAATCCGGCGCGGCAAGCCGCGCTCAAGTCATTGGAAGTGACCGAAGCGATCGCCCGCCCGCATTCCTGCAGGCCCCATATTGTGCGCTTCCGTCTCTCCTCGCCCCAAGGTCTAGTGCCACCTCTTCCGCCCGCGCAACGGAATTTTTAGCCCCCTCGAGCGAATTTTCCGCTTGATTCGCCCGAGCGATTGGCGGCGCAACACCCTACTCCTAGCGGTGCGTCATTCTGTCCACACAATCCCTAGGGTCGGGAGGGCTATTCGGAGCGCACGTGCTCCTCGCGCCGGACCGGGTTGAACCCCATCCGCTGGTAGAGCGGCAGCGCCGCCGGATGATCGAGCGTGCAGGTGTTCACCGTGAGCTTCTCGATCGGCGCGGCGGTCCGGCCGGGCGTGCTCTCGGGCGGGCTCCAGGCGTCGTGGATCGCGGTCCCGAGCAACCAGGGCCCGAGCTTCAGCCCGACCGCCTCCGGCATCAGGCCGAAATAGGCGAGGTCGCAGACGCCCGCCTCGCGGAAGTCGAGCTGATAGAACCCCGCCGGAGAGCCCGCATGATAGAGCACGTTCAGCTCGACCGCCGGATCCTGCACGAACGCCGCCACCTGGTCCCGCGGCTCACGGAGCCGATCGGTCCACTCGTACTCGGCCCCGACGGTGGCGTAGAGATAGAGGAAGAAATGAACGGGCGGCCGCTCCGCTCGAAGCAGCGCCAGCGACCCGCCCCCCGGAACAAAGGGTTGCGGCGGCGGCGCTCGCCGCGGCGGCGCCGTCATCTCCAGGAAGGTGACCGTGTAGGGGCCCGCGCCCATCCGCCCTAGCCCGTTTCGACCGGCAGCATCTCGCTCGAGCCCCACTCGGACCAGGAGCCGTCATAAAGCGCGTGCTCCTTGTGCCCGATCCGCTCGAGAGCGAGGTTCAGGATGCAGGCCGTCACGCCGGACCCGCAGGTGGTGATGATCGGCCGCGACAGGTCGACCCCGGCGCTCTCGAAAGCGGCTCTCAACGCCTCCAGCCCGATCATCGTCCCATCCGCGTTCAAGAGGCTCCGGTAAGGCACGTTCTTCGCGCCCGGCATGTGGCCCGCCCGCATGCCCGGCCGCGGCTCCGCCTCAGCCCCGGCGAAGCGACCCGCGCTTCGAGCGTCGACGATCTGCGCGGAGCCGGTCTTGAGCGCCTCGGAAACCTCGGTCACGTCCCTCACCAGCATCGACTGGATCCGCGGCGTGAAATGCCGGTCCCGCTTCGGGGGCGGCAGATCGTCGATCTCGCGCCCTTCGGCCCGCCATTTCGCCAGCCCGCCATCGAGCACGGCGACGTCCTGATGCCCGAAATAGCGGAACGTCCACCAGACCCGCGCGGCGGAGAACAGCCCCAGCGTGTCGTAGACCACGATCCGATGCCCATCCCCGACCCCGAGTTTCCGGATGCGCGAGACGAACTTCTCCATCGGCGGGATCATATGCGGCAGTGCGCTTTGATCGTCGGCGATGTCCTCGATGTCGAAACGGACTGCGCCGGGAACATGGCCGGCCTCATAGTCGCGAGCGGCGTCTCGATCGGATCCGGGCAGATGATAGGAGCCGTCGAGCACCCGCACGTCCGGCGCCGCCAGATGGTCGGCCAGCCAGCCCGTCGAGACCAATGCGCCGTCTTCCGCCCCAAACCCTTTCGGAAATCCGCCGTCCGCAGCCATGATTTTCTCCGTCTCGGTGATTTCCGAGAGACCAGAGCGGAGCGGATCGATGCTGACAAGACGTCGCTGCGCGTGACGCTCCGGATGCCTTGCAATTCGCAAGAACATGATCGGCCGGTCCCGTAGGAAGACCGTTTATTTCGAATGGTGCAGCGCAATAAAACGGGTGCGACGCAACAACTAACGCGAACTGCGCCGACAACGAGTCGACTAGTCCAGACCGAGCACGATGAACTGCGTGACCTGGCGTCCCGAATTAAAGTTGTCGTCGGAAACGAAAACCAGCGTCGGCGCGCCGTCGATTTCCGGCCCGAAGGCGACGCCCTCGAGATTGTCGACGCGCTGATGCGCGCCGCCCGCCTGGAAACTGTGGACCAGCCGCTTCGCCATCGCCCGCGGCGGGGCCGCGCCATCGGACAGGCTCGCCCGCGCCAGCACGTCGTCGGCGCCCCCGAAGGTCGTCAGGTAGAGCTTCACGACATTGCCCTGCCCGACGGCGAACGAGCGCTCCAGCGCGAAGAGCGTCCCATCCGGATTGGCCAAGAGCGCCACCAGCCCGGCGTCCGCGAAGCCGTCCGCCGGGATCGGCCGCGCCGCGATCGGATCGATCGGATAGACATGCTCGGCGACCGCCGCCCGGGTCTCCGGATCGTAGAGCGTCACCCGCACGAGCGCGCCCTGATCGACGCTCGCCGCCGGCCCGTCCTGCTTCAGCGCGCTCTCGAGCCCCACGGCGATCCGCCCGTCCGGCAACACAGCCAGCGCCTCATAGGCTTGATTGTCCCGCACGCCCGCCTCAGCGGAGGGCAGGTGATGCAGCGGCGGGGCCAGGCGCGCCCGGAACGCCCCCTCGGCGTCGAGCAACGTCACGCTCGGCCCGCTTTCCCCGTCGCTCTCGGTCGCGAGATAGAAACCGCCGCCCGGCGCGGCGCGAAGCGCCTCGGGGTCGATGGCGCCCGCCGGATAGGACCAGCCGTCCTTCGCCTTCAACTCGGTCCAACCGACGATCTCGAGACCCGTAATCGCCTGCGCCGGCGCCCGGCCCGCCTCGATTTCCAGTCGAAGGCGGTAGAACCGCGCAGGGCCACGCTCAGCCCGATCGTCCGAGACCGCGAGGAAGTCGCCGGTCTCCGGATCCCGTTCGATCGAGGAGAGCCCGCCGAAAGCCACCCCGTCGATCTTGAGACCGGCCGGAATGCTGTGCTCGGCGATCACCCGCACGCCGGGTGGCGTGAGGTCCTGCGCGACGCCGCTCTCGGCGAGGGCCAGGAGCGCCGCCGGCGCCAGACACGAGGACAGAATTGAAAACAGGCGCATGGGCGGCCTCCGGCGCAACGAGTCCCGACATCGCTAGCCCGGCTCGATGACGGCCTGATGACGCCGCCGCCGCGCGCCGTCAGTCCGCAAACACCAGGTTCACCCGGCGGTTCTGCTTGCCCTTCTTCTCGATCTTGCCGATCGAGACCCGCCCGATCTCGCCGGTGGAGCGCACATGCGTCCCCCCGCAGGGCTGCAGATCGACCGGCGGATCGCCCGCGCCGATCCGGACCAGCCGCACCCGGCCCTGTCCCATCGGCGGCTTCACCGCCATGGTCTTCACCAGCCCCGGATTGGCTTCGAGCTCCGCGTCCGTGATCCACTCGTCGCGGACCGGATGGTCCGCAGCGATCAGCGCCGCGAGCCGCTCTTCGAGCGCCGCCTTGTCCTCGGGCGCCTCCGGCATGTCGAAATCGAGCCGCCCTTTCTCCGCGCCGATCTGCCCGCCCGTCACCGGGAGCGGCAGCACGACCGAGAGCAGATGGAGCGCGGTGTGCATCCGCATATGCCGGCGGCGGACCGTCCAATCGAGCGTCGCGACCACCTCCGCCCCGACCGGCGGCGGCAGGGCCCCCTCCGCGAGCGCATGGATGATCCGCCCCGGCGCCTCGCCTTTGACCGTCGCGACGATCTCAGCCTCGCCGCCCTCCCACGCGAGCCGTCCGACATCGCCCGGTTGCCCGCCGCCGGTCGCGTAGAACACGGTCCGATCGAGCGCCACGCCGCCCCGCTCGTCGACCGCGACAACCCGCGCGGAGCAGCTCTGCTGATAGGCGTCGCTCTGGAACAGCGGATCGGTCGGCGCGTCGGGCATGGTCGGTCTCCGAAGGGTTGCGATCTCGAAAGCAGTGGGAAGGCGTCACCGGCCGTCGCCTTCGGGCGCGCCCTCGCCCTCTCCTTTGGCGAGATCGGAGGGCGGACGATCGAGCGAACTCTCGGCCGCCACGCCGTTCGTGGACTTCGCCGCCGTTCTCGGCGTGCTGATCAGATGCAGGTCGCGCTGCGGGAACGGAATCTCGACGCCCGCCTCGCGAAACTGCCGGAAGATTTCGTAGTTCAGCTCGCTGTGCACCGACAACACCCAGTTCACGTCACGGATGAACAGCCGCAGCTCGAACTCGAGCGCGCTGTCGCCGAAACCGCGGAACAGCACGACCGGCGCTGGGTATCTGAGCGCCATCGAGTGCCCGTTGGCGATCCCTTTCAGGAGGCGCGTCACCAGTTCGACGTCCGACGAATAGGCGACCCCGACCTTACAGATCACCCGCCCGGTCAGACTCTTATGCGTCCAGTTGGTCACCTGGCTCGAGATCAGCTCGGAGTTCGGCACGATGACGCTGGCGCGGTCGAAGGTCTCGATCTCGGTCGAGCGCACATTGATCCGCCGCACATAGCCTTCCGCCCCGCCGACGATGATCCAGTCGCCGACCTGCACCGGCCGCTCGACCAGCAGGATCAGGCCGGAGACGAAATTGTTCACGACGTTCTGCAGCCCGAAGCCGATCCCGACCGACAGCGCGCCGGCGACGATCGCGAGGTTCGACAGATCGAGCCCGACCGTCGAGACCGCGGCGAAGCTGGTCAGAAACACGCCGAGATAGCCCGCCGCCGCCGCGATCGAGGTCTGCGCCCCCTTATCCAGCCGCGTCGAAGGCAGGACGTTGCGCCTCAGTATCCGCTGCACCACGCGGGTCAGCCACAGCCCCGCCACGAGGACCGCGACCGCCTGAATCACCACGCCGAAGGAGAACTCGACCTCGCCGACGCGCACGCCTTCGATCAGCGTGCGCGCCGCGAGCCGCAGTTCGTCGATCGAAGCGCCCCAGATATAGAAGAGCACCGGGCCTGCGATCAGCGTAAGCGCGAGCCCCGCGAGCGCGACCCCCAGCCCCGCCGCCGCGGAGCCTGTACGCCCCTGATCGGTCTGCCCGCTCGCGCGCGCCTCGGCGTCGGCCCCGCCATAGAGCAATCGAAGCGCCATGACGAACAGCAGCCCGAAGCCCGCCAACAGCGCCATCGTGAGCGCGCCGCGCTCCAGCAGAAAGCGCGCAAGCGCGAAGTAGTCGAACAGTGCGGCGAGCGGAATCGCGACCGCCAACGCCGCGCCAAACACGCGACCGATCGTCGACAAGCTGCGCCGGAGATCGAAATCGTCCTCCTCCGGCTCGCCGCCCGCCGCGACCTCAGGCTCGGCCGCGTGGGGCTTCGGAGAGAGCGATCCCGACAGCGCATAGACCAGCGGCGCCGCGATCGCGGCGGAAAGGGCGCTCAGCACCGCCAGCAGCTCCGGCGGCGCTTCGGTCTGGGAGGCCCCCTCGATCAGCAGCGCGCCGAGCGTGGCCAGGAGCGCCAGACCGACCGCGCGCCGAACGCCGAGCGACGCCTCGTGATCGGTCAGCGGCATGATCCGCTGCTCAGGCGCGTCCGGCGCGAACAGAATCCGCGCGAACGACCAGACCAGAACCACGGCCGCGACGGTATGGGCGATCAGCCAGAGCCCCGCCATCGCGCCCGCGCCGGGATTGGCCGAGGCGCCGATCAGCGCCACGACCGCATAGGCCGAGGCCGCCGGCGGTCCCGCCCGAAGCAGCACGAGCGCCAGCGCATAGGCCATCGCCAGCGCCGGCTGCGTCGCAGCCTTGGCCGCCGCGATGATCCGAGCGGCGACCCGCCGCAACCGGCGCGCGCCGAGCACCCAGAACGAAGCGATCGCCCCGAGCCCGATCACGAGCTGCGTCAGCCGCTCCGACGCGAGCATCGCGCCCGCCACTCCGACCACCTGCGACCAGAGCGCGGCGCTGGCCTGACCGACCCCGAAGGCGGCGCGCCGCCACGTCTCCCACGCGAACAGGCTGGGACCGCGGCCGAACAGCCGGTCGGTGAGGTTCATGCGCTGCCGATCGATCAGCGCCTGGATCAGGGTCTCGGCGCGCGCGACCGCCAATTCCGCCGCTCTCAGCCGCCCATCGACCTGCGCGCGCTCCTGGGAGAGCCGCTCGCGCGTCTGCCGCACCTCCACCGTCTCCAACGACGGCTCCGGGGGCGGCGCGCCGAGCGCTTCGATCTGCAGGTCGAGCGGTTCGAGTTCCGCTTTCATGCGGTCGGCGAGCGCCCGCGCCTCCGCCCGCTGCGTCTCGAGCGACCGCCGCAGAAAGCCGATCGCCTCGGAATTGAGCTCCGCGTTCTCAAGATCCCCTTCGACCGCCGCCGCCGCGTTCTCCCAGACCTCGAGCCTCTGGTCCGGCGTGGACGCGCGCGGGTCCGCCTGCGCCCACGCCGCCGGCCCTGCGATCAGCGTCGCCAGCACGAGCCCCAGGATGAGCCTCGGGATGAGCCTCAGGATGAGCCTCAGGATGAGCGCGATGCGCACGAGCCATGCTCCTTCCGACGCCGGGACCGCCCGCTCAGGCCCCATCCGGCTCGAAGGCGGTCGGCAAATCGACGCGGCCCGAGCCGAGCCAGTCTGGATAAGGCAGGCCCTTCGCCGCCATGAACTCCGGATTGTAGATCTTGGCCGCGTACCGATTGCCGTAGTCGCAGAGGATCGTGACGATCGTGCGTCCCGGCCCGAGCTCCCGCGCGAGACGGATCGCGCCCGCCACATTGATCCCGGAGGACAGGCCGAGCATCAGCCCCTCGTTCCGCAACAGATCGTACATCACCGGCAGCGCTTCTTCGTCCGAGATCGAATAGGGGTGATCGACCTCCAGCCCTTCGAGATTGGCGGTGATCCGCCCCTGCCCGATGCCTTCGGAGATCGAGGAGCCTTCGGCCTTCAGCGAGCCATGCGCGTAGTAATGCCAGATCGCCGAGCCGTGCGCGTCGGCCAACCCGATGGCGACGCTCTTGCTCTCCGCGGCCGCCTTCGCCCGGAGCCCGGCCGCGACCCCCGCCAGCGTGCCGCCCGAGCCGACCGAGCAGATGAAGCCGTCGACCCGACCTTCCGTCTGCGCCCAGATCTCTGGCGCGGTGCTGTCGATATGGGCCTGGCGATTGGCGACATTGTCGAACTGGTTGGCCCACACCGCGCCGTTCGGCAGCGTCTCGTTGAGCTTTTCCGCCAGCCGGGCGCTGTACTTCACGTAGTTGTTGGGATTTTTGTAGGGGACCGCCGGCACCTCGACCAGCTCCGCGCCCGAAAGCCGGAGCATGTCCTTCTTCTCCTGGCTCTGAGTGTCGGGAATGACGATCACCGAATCGAAGCCGAGCGCGCGCCCCATCAGCGCGATCCCGATCCCGGTGTTGCCGGCCGTCCCCTCGACGATCGTGCCGCCCGGCCGGAGCGCCCCACGCTTGACGGCGTCCCGAACGATCCAGAGCGCGGCCCGATCCTTCACCGACTGCCCGGGATTGAGGAATTCGGCCTTCCCGAGGATCTCGCAGCCCGTCGCCTCGGACGCGGCGCGCAGCCGGATCAAGGGCGTGTGGCCGACCGCGTCGGGAACCGAGGCGTGGACGAACATGAGCGGGCTCTCCTAGCGGTGTTGATTTATGATTGGGCGCGAGCGCGGCCCGCAAACGTAGCGACGCGGCGGCCGAGCGCCAAGCGTGTGCAAAGCTCTAAAGTCGCGCGCTGACCGTCGCGATCAGGTCCACAGGAGCCGCAGTCGCTCGCGGTTCCGCGCGAGCCAAAGCAGCGCGAGCGCCGCCGGCCCGGTATTGACGTCGCCGCGCTCCAGCGCGGTCATCGCCGTCTCGTAGTCGAGCGCGAGCGCGCGAATATCCTCCCCCTCCTCCGGCAGGCCGAAGACGCCGCCCGCCCGGGCGAGATCCGCCTCGCCGCAGAAATAGTGGAGAGCCTCGTCGGCGATCCCGGGGCTCGAATAAAACAGTCCGATCCGCTCGATCCGCCCGATCTCGAGATCCGCCTCCTCCCGCGCCTCCGCCCGCGCCGTCTCCTCCGGCCCGAGCGCTTTGTCGAGCCGGCCCGCGACCGTCTCGATCGCCCAGGGGCGCGCGTCGCCCCGCGCCCAGAGCGCCACCCGGAACTGCTCGACCAGCAGAACCCGGTCGGTGTTCGGATCGTAGGGCAGGATCACGCAGCCGTCGCCCGAGCGCAGCACGCCGCGCCGCACGACCCCGCCCCAACCGGGCTCGGGCGCCTCCGCCCGCGGATAGAGACGGTGGCGCAGATCCAATTCCTGAAAGCCGAAAAAGGCGCGGTAAGGCTCGACGCGCACCCGCTCTTCGACGTCAGCCCGCCCGAGCCTCGTCGCGATCGAGCCTTCGCCCTCCTCTCCGAGGGCCCTCGCGGCCCGCGCCCGGATCTCGGGCCAGAGCCGGTCCGACAGCGCCTCCGCCGGCGCGGCGCCCAAGAGCGCCAATTCGCGCGCCTCGATCAAAGCGCGCGGCTTGCGCTCCTGGCGCCAGCGCTCGAAATCCCAGTCCGGCGCCGGATGCTCGACGCCGTCCAGACGCCGGGCCGCGGCCTCCGTCGGCGCGAACATCAGGCAACTCACGCGCTCATCCTGCTCCGCCAGCAGCGCCTCGACCCGGATCAGACGGTACTCGGGCCCTTCATAGGCCTGCGCGAGCGCCACCGCCTCGGCCTCGACCCCTTCGAGCGCGACGCCCTCGAGCACGGCCGTCGCATCGCGCGCGGCCACGGGAAAGGCTTCGCCGGGCAACGGCGTGGCGCGAAATCCCGCCACGCGGGCCGGGCGCGCCACGAGCCCGGCGGTCGAGGGGCCGAGCACGGCCTCCCTCAGTTCGGCGTCGCGGAGCGTGCCGTAGAAAAACAAGCGCGCGCCGCCGTCGCCCGCCGGGTTGGTCATGATGCGCTCCTACCCCGTCGCCGCGGCGCCGCTAACGAGCCGTCCGCAGCGCCCCCATAGACGCTGGATCAACCCGCCGAACAGCCCTTTGATGCGACTTTTTGGCCCGAACCGCCCCCCGAACCGGGCGATGACGCCAATCTCCGCTATCCTTCATGATCCACAACGCCACCGACTGCGTAACCCGACCGTGTGACAGACCAAGTCTCCGTGTTCTCGAGCGGACAAGAAAAAGACGATGACACTCGCGCAAAACCAGCATCCGGCTTCCGCCGTGACCTCGACGGGCGAATTGCTGACGGCCTACGCGGCCGGCACCACCTCGCCCGGCCTATCGCTGCTCTGTGCGGCGCATCTGACGCTGCGCCCGGAAGGCAGACGTTTCGTTCAGATGGTCGAGGAAGTCGGCGGCGAACTGCTTGAAGCCGAAGACGAGAGCAGCGTGGCGCCGATGGACTTCGCCGCCCTCTTGGCGCGTCTCGACGAAGGCGCGCCGGAGCCGCGGGGCCGCGAGGCCGGCGTGGCGGGCGACGGCCCGCTTCCGCAGCCGATTCTGCGCGCCGCTGGTCTTGGTTTCGACCAGATTCCATGGCGGAAACGGTTGGGCGGCGTGGCGGACTATCAGCTCGACGGGTTCGAGGGAGAGAAAGTGGGTCTGTTGCGCGCCCGGCCAGGGGCTCGCATTCCGAAGCACACGCACAAAGGCCTTGAAGCGACGTTGGTCCTCCAGGGCGTGCTGCGCGACGGCGGCGAGGATCATCGCTTCGGCGACATCGCTCTGGCTGGTCCTGAGGACGACCATATCCCGGAGATCGTTGGCGATGAGACCTGCTATTGCCTCGTGGTTATCGACGGCGCGCTGCGCTTCACCGGAACCTTCGGACGCGCGCTCAACCTGTTCGCCGAGTGAGGGTTCTAGCCGCGCGCTGCGGCGGATCGACCGTCGGAGCGTCCTGATCGGCGGGGCCGCCCTGGCGCTGGCTCCGCGACCCTCTTGGGCCGCCGGCGGCACGCGCAAGTTCAAGCTCGTTCGCGGCGGCTCCGACGTCGGCTATCACAACATGACGGCCGCCCGCGAGGGCGACCGGTTCACCATGGCGGTCGATGTCGAGCTGCGGATCAAGTTCCTGGGCGTGACCGCCTATCTCTACCAGCTCGACTATCGCGAGGTGTGGGAGGGCGGTCGCCTGATCTCGCTCGAGGGCAAGACGCTCGACGATGGCGACGAAGATTTCGTCCGGCTGACCCGCGTGGGCGACGGTTTCCGCATCGACGGCACCGGCTACACCGGCCCCGCGAATGGCGACGCCACCCCGACCAGCTATTGGAACTACGATGCGGCCTTCGACGGCGGCCGCTGGATCAGCACCCAGTCCGGCAAGCTGTTCGACATGAACTTCCGGACCTCGTCCTGGAACCAGGGCGGCGAGCAGGTCGACGCCAGCGGCGACTTTGAAACGCGGCTGTTCTACGACGCCGATCGCGAGTGGCGCGGCTGCGTGTTCGACGCGGGCGGCGTGGACTGCGAGTACGTCCAGACCGACCCCGGTCCGGCCTTCCGCACGCTGCTGCAGGGCTGACCGCGCGCGTTTTTTCAACGCATCGACGTCGGCGCGGGGAACCGCTGCGCCGCCGCCGCCGTATCCTTCGAGTGCGCAACGGCGACCGCGGCGTTCCACCGAACGCGGCGGCCGCCCCACCTGTTTTCGCCGGGGAGCGGATATGAGCGGCTTCGACTACATCCCAGAGCCGGCCCACGGCTCGGCCTGGATCACCGGCGCGAGTTCCGGCATCGGTCTCGCGACCGCCCAAAAGCTCGCGGCCGACGGCTGGACCGTCTACGCGACGGCCCGCTCCGCCGACAAGCTCGAAGCGCTGGCGGCGGAATGCCCAGGCGTGATCGCCGCCCCCGGCGACGTGACCGACCCCGACCAGATGGCGGAGATCGTGGCGCGGATAACCGCCGACGGCCCACTCGCCCTCGCGATCCTGAACGCCGGCGTCTACCACCCGATGCGCGCTCAGGAGTACGACGCCGCCAAGGCCGCGCAGACCATCACGGTCAACCTGACCGGCGTCTCGAACGGCGTCGCGCCAGTGCTGGAGAAACTGTTCGAGCAAGAGCGCGGCTGCCTCGCCCTTGTCGCCTCGGTGGCGGGCTATCGCGGCCTGCCCCGCGCCGCCCCGTACAGCGCCACCAAGGCGGGCTTGATCGCGATGGCCGAGGCGCTCGCCTTCGACCTCGCCCCCCGCGGTCTGCGCATCTCGGTGATCAACCCGGGCTTCGTCGAGACCGAGGCGACGGCGGTCAACGATTTCAACATGCCGTTCCTGCAGACCACCGACCAGGCGGCCGACGCCATCGTGGCGGGCCTGAAGCGCCCGGGCTTCGAGATCGCCTTCCCCACCCCTTTCGTCCTCATCCTGAAGACCCTCGGCCTGCTCCGCCCCCGCAGCTATTTCTGGCTGGTCCGCAAGATGATCGGTTGGGACAAGGTCGAGAGCTGATCGCCGCCTCCCCCGGGTCGCCCCTCGCTCCCAGCGCCTCGCCCCAGACGCCTCGCCCCTCGCCCCTCGCCCCTCGCCGGCACGAGCCGTTTCCGTGGTGAGCCCCAGAGCGATCCAACGGTAGAAGCAGCGTCTCCGCGGCCCCCGGCGCGCCCGAAGCGCTTGGCCGGGGGTCGATCCCCCGGACGAGCGCCCCCCTTCCCGAAACGCCGCCCCGCGCCCGATGCGCCCTTGTTCCCTCCGCGCGCCTGCGATTGTCTGTGTCCTGGGTGCGGGGCGTGGACCGGGAGACCGAGACATGCGCCTCTGGCTATGCGCCGCCTTTTCCGCCGCCCTCACGGCGCTCGTCGTGCCCCCCGCCGCGGCCCAGTCCGGCGGCGCGACCCCCGCCGCCCCCGCGACCCAAGTCGATCTGGAACTCGCGCTCCTCGCCGACGCCACCGGCTCCATCGACGATGCGGAGATCCTGTTCCAGCGCCAAGGCTACGCCGAGGCCCTCCGCGATCCGATCCTGATCCGGGCGATGACCGCCGGGCGCTTCGGCCGCGTCGCGCTCCTCTACATGGAGTGGGCCGACCAGGACA
>JBCBRF010000055.1:0-20099 GCA_039819865.1 Pseudomonadota bacterium
GTCGGGCTCCCCCTTCCGCTCGGAACGCCGGCTCGCCCGCCGCACGGACGAGGAGAGCCTGGACTGGGTCAAACGGCGCGCGCGTTGGGCGACGCTTCACGCCGCCGCCTGCGACGCCAAAGACATCGCCGACTTTACGCTTCGCGAGAAATCTATGGCGGAGAGAGCGGGATTCGAACCCGCGATACGGTTGCCCGTATACACGCTTTCCAGGCGTGCGCCTTCGACCACTCGGCCACCTCTCCGGCGATCGGGACGCTAGCGGCGCGGGATCGTCGACGCAAGCGGCCCGCGCGCTGGTCTCGGCCGTCATGATCGCCTAAAAGCATGCCGACGACGGGTTAACTGGGATCGCTCTCCATGTTCCGAGCGCTTGGCTACGTGTTCTTGTTCGCCGCCTGCGTCGCGGCGCTCCTCGACTGGTGGTTCTCGCAGCAGGACGGCGAGGGCTTCCGGCTGCATCCGCTTGGCGAGATGTGGTTCCGGCTCCATCAGGAGAGCTGGGTGCTGCTGCAGCCCGCGGTGGAGCGGCACCTGCATCCGGATCTCTGGTTCGGGTTTCTGGAGCCCATCTTCCAGACGCCCGCGATCGCCGTGCTCGGCGGGCTTGGGGTGCTGTTCTGGATCATCTCGAGCGCGGCGTCGCGGCGGAGCGCGCCCTACTGATCCGTCGCCTGCTCCGCCTCGGGGCCGTCGATAAAGCGGAAGCCCGTGCCGTAGATCACCAGTTCCGCACCGCCCGGCACGATATTGGGATGCGAGACGCGCACGCCGAGCGCGCCGTCATAGCCCTCGGCGCGGAGCGCTTCGCGGAAGCGATCGAAACCGCGCGCCATGGTGCGGTCGAGCAGCGCCTCGTAACGCTCCATGCGGCCGCCGAGCAGGTTCGTGATCATCTCGCGCACGTCGCGGATGATGTTCGAGGCCTCGACCGTCGAGACCATGACCATCTCGCCGATCGCGATGGCGCGGCCCTCGGGACCGCGCTCCAGCGTGATCAGGGTCGGCTCCCCATCTGAGCGGCGCGCCTGCGGCGTCGCTTGGATCGTCGTTTGGCTCGTCGTTTGGCTCGTCGTTTGGCTCGTCGTCTGGGTCATCTCTCGTCCTCAGGTGCGACGACGCCGGAACGGGCGGAGGAGCCAACCGAGCAGGCCGAACAGCGCCCGCAGCACGCCGAGCGCCGCCAAAAGCGGCAGGCCCACCGCCGGCAGCAGGGTCCAGCCGTAGCGATGCGCCAGAAGCTCCGGCGCGGCGCGGCCGAGGATCACCGTCTCGAGATGATCGGCGAAGGCGAAGGGCGACCACAGCGGCGCGGGGTCGAGCAGCAGATCGAAGGCCGCCTGCGGCTCTCGGCTGGCGGCGACGGCCCGCGCGGCGCGGGGCGAAGCGATCGCCGCGGCGAGATCCGGATCGTCGGCGATGCGCTCCAGATAGATCCGCCGCCGGCCTGGGTCTTCGACGCCGGAGAAGGCGTCGAACACCGAGCCGAGCGCATCGGGAGCCAGGCGCCGCGAGAGGCCTCGCATCAGATCGGGCGGCAGGTCGAGCGCCTGGGTGCGGGCGGCCTTCGGCAGCGCGGCGACGACCCCCGCCGCACGCGGATCGTCGAGCGCCGCGATGGCGTCGAGCTCGGCCGCGCTGGTGTCCTCGGGCTCCAGGGTCGCCGGAACGCCCGCATCGAGCACCGCGTCGAACCGCTCGCCCGCGACGCGACGCCAAGCGACCAGATCGTCGAGCGACTTGCCGCGCGGGACCCAGGCCTCAAGCTGACGCGACAGGCTCGGGATCGACGCCGCTTCGGCCAACGCGCCGGTCTCGATCGCGCGGATCACCGCGGGTTCGCCGCCCTCGGCCGTGAGCTGCGCGACGGCGGCGGAGATCGCCTCGAAGCGCTCGGGCGACTGGCGGTCCAAGAAGGCCTGGACTTCCGGCCGGCGGGCGGCGAGCTCCAACAGGCGGTCGTGGTTCTCCTTGAAGGTCCGCCAGCGCTGGAACACGCGCTCCGCGATCTGGGGCGCGAGCGCGGCTAGGCGCTCCGGCGCGACGGTCGAGAGATCCTCGACCAGCGCGCGCTGCATTTCATTGCGCGTCTCGACGCTGGTCAGCTCGGCGCGGATGATCGGGAACACGCCGTCGGCGCCCGCCACCAGCTCGTAGACCAGGATCACGGCGCCGGCGACGACCGAGACGAAGGCCGCGAGGCGCGCGGCGATGGCGCCGGCGAGGCGCTGCACGATCGACCGGACGACGCGGGCGAGGAGGCGGCGGAACACCACCGCCAGGATCGCGGCGATCACGCCGGCGAGGCTGATCGCGACGCCGAGTTGGACGCCGGCGCCGTCCACGCCCGCGCCGATGCGCGCGCTCGCCGCCTCGTCCGTGAAGGCCTGGCGCACGCTGTCGGCGAAGCGCCGCCCCATATAGGTGCGCACGCAGTCGGCGGCGAGGCTGCCGGTCTCGGCCTGGACGTCGGCGATGCGCGGCTCCAGCCGGCGACCGAGGTCGTCCTGCAACTCCTTCTGGAGCGCGGCGAACTCAGGGGAGTTGAACACCAGATCCGCGGTGCGCTCCGCCATTTCGCGGGCGCGGGACGGGATGTTGCCGTCGAGCAGACGCTCGAGATAGGCGCGATCCTCGCGCAGCAGCTCGATCTTGGCGTCGACGATGTTGGCGAATTTCGCGTCGAACCGGACGGCCAGCCAGCTCGAGACGACCACGCGGCGATAGTCGATGTCGGCGGCGGCCTGGCGGAGGGCGCGGTCGGCGGCCTCGACCAGAACCTGGCGGAGGGCGTCGTCGTCCACCGCTTCGGCGCAGGCCCGATAGTCGGGCGCCGCGGCCTCTTGGACGGCCTCTTGGGCGGGCTCTTGGTCAGCCTCTTGGGCGGCCTCTTGGGCGGGCGCGTCGAGGGGCGTCGCAAGGCACAGGAGGCTGACGGCGAGCGCGCCGATCGTGCGCCGCCGGACGGCGTCCCAAAAGCTGCCGATGCGCGTCATCCGCGTCTCCGCCCCCTCCGGTTTCGGCGTCGAAGCCGCACTGCTTCCGATCCCCGACAGGGGCCTTACCATGGCGGGACGGTTCGGCGAAGCTTTGACCAGCGCGTTTTGCCCAACCGCCCCCGCGCCGTCGCGAGGGGGCGCGTCGGCCCGGCTCAATCACGGGTCGCCCGGACAGGCCACGCGACGACGGCGACGCTCGGACCGGGCGCTCAGGCGGCGCGGCGGCGGCCGCCGGCGGGGCCCGGCGGGTTGGTCTCGAACAGGGCGGCGAGCTGCTCCGTCATCGCGCCGGCGAGCTGCTCCGCATCCGTAATGGTGACGGCGCGGCGATAGTAGCGCGTCACGTCGTGACCGATGCCGATGGCGAGAAGCTCGACCGCGCCGCGGGCCTCGACCATCGCGATCACGTCGCGCAGATGCTTCTCGAGATAGTTCGACGGGTTGACCGACAACGTGCTGTCGTCCACGGGCGCGCCGTCGGAGATCACCATCAGGATCCGGCGCTGCTCGGGCCGCGCCATCACGCGGCGATAGGCCCATTCGAGCGCCTCGCCGTCGATGTTCTCCTTCAGCAGACCCTCGCGCATCATCAGCCCCAGATTGCGCCGGGCGCGGCGCCAGGGGGCGTCGGCGGATTTGTAGATGATGTGCCGCAGATCGTTCAGACGGCCCGGCAGCGCGGGCTTGCCGGCCTCGATCCAGGCCTTCCGCGCCTCGCCGCCCTTCCAAGCGCGGGTGGTGAAGCCGAGAATCTCGACCTTCACGTTGCAGCGCTCGAGGGTGCGGGCGAGGATGTCCGCGGAGATCGCGGCGATCGAGATCGGGCGGCCGCGCATGGAGCCAGAGTTGTCGATCAACAGCGAGACGACGGTGTCGCGAAACTCGGTGTCGCGCTCGACCTTGAAGGACAGGGGCGTGGTGGGGTTGGCGACGACGCGGGCGAGCCGGCCGACATCGAGCACGCCCTCCTCGCGGTCGAACTCCCAGGAACGGTTCTGCTGCGCGAGCAGCCGGCGCTGCAGCTTGTTGGCGAGACGCGCGGCGGCGCCTTGAAGCGGCGCAAGCTGCTGGTCGAGGAAGCCGCGCAGGCGCTCCAGCTCCTCCATGTCGCAGATGTCTTCGGCCGCAACGGTCTCGTCGAGCGCCTTTGAAAAAATGCGATACTCCGGATCCGCCTCGCTCTCGGGCGCAGGCTCGGGTCGCGTCGAGGGGGGCGCGCCCTCGGGGTCTTCGAGCTCCTGATCGGGTTCGGCGCCGTCCTCGCCGAGCTGGGCGGTGACGGTGGCGAACTGCTCGTCTTCGGAGGCTTCGGCCGGGTCCTGGGGCTGATCCTCTCCCTCGCCGTCATCCTCGCCCTCGGCGCCCTCGCCCTCCTCCTGGTCCCGCGCCTGCGGGTCCTCCTCCATCGTGTCGTCCTCGTCGCTCTCGGGCTCCTCGTCGGGATCGAAGTCCGAAGGCGGCGGGCCGAGCTGCTCGCCGTAGCCCATATCGTCGATCATCCGCCAGGCGAGGCGCGCAAAGGCGGCTTGGTCTTCGAGGCAGCCGTCGAGTTCGCCGAGCGCTTCGCCGGTCTGGTTCTCGAGCGTCTCCCGCCATTTCGAGAGCGCTGCGGTGGCCGCCGCCGGCAGGTCTCGCCCGCCGCCATGGCGACGCACCAACAGGCGCGCAGCCTCGACCAGATCGACCTCGCCCTCGCCGCCGAGACGGCCGCCGGCGGCGTCGCCCCAGCCCTTTCGTTTGGCCTCCTCGACCAGAAGCACGTCGAGATTGTCGCCGACGCCCGGCAAGTCGCGGCAGGCGAGCGCCTCGACGCGGGCCGCCTCCAAGCTGTCGAACAGCTGGCGGGCCATGTCGCCGGCGGGGGTGTTTCGAGCGTGGGTGGCGGCGTCGTGATGCCGGGCGCGCATGGCGTAGGCGTCGCCATAGCCGCGCGCGAGGCGCACCTCCTGGGCGGTCATCCGGTGGGAGACCTGGGGCAGGCGCGCGGTGTCGCCCGACAGACCCGGGGGGTCGACGGTGAATTTGACGTTCAGCTCGGCCTCGCCCGCCAGCGCCCGGGTCGCCTCGGCGACGGCTTTGCGGAAGGGCTCGGCGGGGTTGTCGGTTTTCTTGCTCATGCCTCTGCGCTTTCGGCGCCGCCAAGCGCATCCCCGGCGGCGAACGTTCAGCTCATAGATACGGCGCGAAGGGGCATGGGACAATGTCGGCGCCCCGGCAGCGCGTTCAGTCTGACACGGATCCGGGCGTTCGAGGGCGCTTCCGCGACACCTTCCGCGACACCTGGGGCGGGGACCAGGCGGCGCGGATCTCGGCGCTGCTCGGGACGATCAGCGCGAAGCGCTCGGCGATCTCCGCCACGCCGAGGGCGCGCAGGCGGCTGGACGGCGGGAGGCGGCGGAGCTTCTTGCGGAACTTCTCTATCGGGTCGGCCGGTCGGCGCGCTTTGCGGCGCGGGCCCGGGTCGTCCGGCGCGTCCGGCCCAGCGGCGCTCGCGCCCCGTCCCTCGACGCGCTCGGGCGACGAAGACGGGTCGTCGCTCATGACGGCGCACCCGAGATCGCGGCGGCGACCACAAGGCCCGCGATCGCGGCGGCGCCGAGCGCCGACCCTCGCCCGAAGGCGACGCGATAGGGACCGCTCGCTCGGAGCTGCGAGAGGACGGGCCAGAGGACGCCTGGAACCAGGATCAGGAGGTTCAACGGCGTCAGCAGGCGGCGGGCGAAGTCGGCCCCGGTCTCGCTCGCGGCGAGATCGACAACGCCGGCGAAGGCCCCGGCGCCGATTAGGAGGAACGGGACCGCGCCCATGAGGCCGAAGATCCGCGCCAGCGCCGGCAGTGGAAGGGTATTCTGCGGCGCCGTGACGCGAGCGACGTACGGGAGATACACGCCGAGACCGAGGAGCGCAGAGAGCGCGAACGGCAGCCATTCGGGCGCGCCCTCTGGAAACGGCGGAAACGACGCGCCCGCCGCTGCGCCCAGCGCCGTCGCGAAGCCGACCGCCGCGCCGCCAGGCCAGCCGAGCGCGTCTGACGGCCGCGGGCGCGCGACGCGATGCGCTGTGCGGCAGCCCATGCGCGTTTCGGGGAGGGCTTTGCGAGCGGAGAGAGGCGGGGCGCGCCAGGGTCCGCGCCAGTGTCCGAGCCGGGGCTTCGGGTCCGCGGCGCGGGGCGGCGCCGTCGGGCGGCCCGACGGCGGTCGGGCGTCCGCCCGCGCCGGCGCAGCGCGGAACCCTCCGGTTGCGGCGCGCCTGCGGACCGCGGGAGCGCTCCCATCGAACCGCGTGCGGTCTTCAAAAATGCCGTCGAAAAGGCTCATGGCGCGGAGGCTAGCCGCCTCCGCTTAAGATCACGGGAAGAAACCCGGCGAACGCGCGTTAACCGAGAGCCGTCCGCGCCGCGCTTTCCGGAAGCTCGCCGCCGACATGGCGCTGGTAGAGCTCGGACACGGTCTCGCGCTCGAGCTCGTCGCACTTGTTCAGGAAGGTCACGCGGAAGGCGTAGTCCAGATCGCCGCCGAAGATCTCCGCGTTCTCCGCCCAGGCGATCACGGTCCGCGGGCTCATCACGGTCGACAGATCGCCCTTCTTGAACGAGCTTCGGGTCGCGTCGGCGAGGCGCACCATCTGCTGGATCAATTTGCGGCCGTCCGGCGTGTCGTAGTTCTTCGCCTTCGACAGCACGATCTCCACCTCCGACGGCACGCTCAGATAGTTCAGCGTGGTGACGATCGACCAGCGGTCCATCTGGCCTTGGTTGATCTGCTGGGTGCCGTGGTAAAGGCCGGTGGTGTCGCCGAGGCCCACCGTGTTCGAGGTGGCGAACAGGCGGAAACAGCGGTGCGGGGTGATCACCGTGTTCTGGTCGAGCAGGGTCAGCTTGCCCTCGCGCTCGAGCACGCGCTGGATCACGAACATCACGTCCGGACGGCCGGCGTCGTATTCGTCGAACACCAGCGCGACCGGATGGCGGAGCGCCCAGGGCAGGATGCCCTCCTGGAAGCGGGTGATCTGCTTGCCGTCCTCGATGACGATGGCGTCCTTGCCGATCAGATCGATCCGGCTGATGTGGCTGTCGAGGTTCACCCGCACGCAAGGCCAGTTCAGACGCGCGGCGACCTGCTCGATATGAGTGGATTTGCCGGTGCCGTGATAGCCCTGGATCATCACGCGGCGGTTGTAGGCGAAGCCCGCCAGGATCGCCCGCGTGGTGTCCGGATCGAACTGATAGGCGTCGTCGCGCTCCGGCACATTGGGGCCGGGCTCGGCGAAGGCCGGCACGCTCCAATCCACGTCCAGCCCAAAGGTGTCGCGGGCGTCGACCTCGGCGTCAGGCTCCATAGTGAAGCCATTATGTCCGTCGGCCATATTGAGATCCCTCGCCTTCGCCGCCGCATCGCCGAAAAGTGGCGCGGCGGTCTGCTCGATGCGCTGCGTGAAGCAGGCGTCCGGTCCGCTCGATGCGCTGCGCAAACCCAGCGCTTGGCGGTGCACCATAAGGCGCGGCGGCGCAAGGGCAAGCGCGCCTGAGCGCGAAGGCGCTTCTGCGGACTTCGTCGGGCGCGTGCGAAATCGTCATAATCTCGCCGCGGGCGCGCAGCAAGCGCTCAGCTCGCGAAACGGCGGAGGCGGCCATGACCGACGACAGCTCTTCCCGGGAGGCTCGCTGACCGTCCGTCGGCGTGGGTCAGCGGCGCGCCGCGCGCCCCACGCAACGCATCCGCCCGCCTCCCCCTCTCCCATTTTCGAGTGAACTGGACTTCACCCGCGTTCCGCCGCAGGCCGGACGGACGCGCTCGCGCCGCCTGCGGTTCTGCGAGCGGCGTCGGCCGGGCGGGCGCGCAGGATCGGGAGGCGTCATGAAACGCGCCCTGCACCTCAGAAGAAACATCGCCATCCTCGCCCATGTGGACGCGGGCAAGACCACGCTGACCGAGCGCATGCTGTTCGCCGCGGGGCGGATCCACCGGATGGGCGAGACCCATGACGGCGCGAGCGCCATGGACCATCGCGCGGTCGAGCGCCGACACGGCGTGACCGTGAGCGCCGCGGCGACCGTGTTCGACTGGGACGCGCACCGGATCGCGCTGATCGACACGCCCGGCCATGTCGACTTCACGCTCGAGGTCGAACGGGCCCTGACCGCGGTCGACGGGGTCGTCACCCTGTTCTCTGCGGTCGGCGGGGTCGAGCCGCAGACCGAGACGGTCTGGGCCCAGACCGCGCGCGCCGGCCTGCCCAGGATCGGGTTCGTCAACAAGATGGACGCGGCCGGGGCGGATTTCGCCGGCGTGCTCGGGGAGATCGAGCGCCGGCTCGGCGGGGCGCCCGCGGCGATCCAATGGCCGGCGCTCGAGGACGGCGCGCTGGTCGGCGCGCTCGACCTGGTCGAGGAGCGGCTGCTGTCCTGGCCGGCGACGCGATCCGATCCGTCGGATCTGTCGCCCAGGGTCGAAGCGATTCCGGGCGCCTGGCGCGAAACCGTCGCGGAGCGGCGGGCGGCGCTGGTCGCCACGGTCGCGGAGGCCTTGGCCGATGCGGAGCCGGAGACCGCCGACGCCTATCTGTCGGGCGCGCGGTTCGACGCGTCGACGCTGCGGCGGATGCTGCGGCGGGCGACGCTCGAGCGCCGGATCTGCCCGGTTCTGCTCGGCGCGGCCTATCGGGGCGTCGGGGTCGCGCCGCTGCTCGACGCGGTCTGCGCCTTCGGGCCGAGCCCGCTCGACCGGGGCGCGATCGAGGGCGTCGATCCGGAGACCGGCGCGGCGGTTCGCCGTCAGCCCGATCCGGACGCGCCCCTGGCGGCGCTGGCGACCAAGGTCGCGGTCACGCGGTTCGGTCCGCTGGCCACGGTCCGGGTGTTCTCGGGCCGTCTGGCGCCGGGCGCGCGGGTGCGCGTGCTCGGCGACGGCCAAGCGGCGCGGATCGGGCGGGTGCTCGAGCCCCATGCGGGCGAGACGCGCGAGATCGACGGGGCGGGCCCCGGAGAGATCGTGGCGGTCTCGGGCCTCGACGGCGTCGGCGCCGGCGACGCGCTGGTCGCGCCGACGGCCCCGATTGCGCTGCCGGGGCTGCGGACGCCGGAGCCGGTGATGGAGGCGGCGGTGGAGGCGATCTCGGCCGCCGACCAGGCCAAGCTCGGGCCGGCGCTCGCCGCGCTGGTCCGGGAGGACCCGTCGCTTCGGCTGTCGGTCGATCCGGAGACCGGCGCGCCGCTCCTTGCGGGCATGGGCGAGCTGCATTTGCAGATCGCGCTCGAAACGCTCGCCGATGAGCGGGGCGTCGCGGCTCGGATCGGACCGCCGAGGGTCTCCTATCGGGAGGCGCCGACGCGGACGGCGGAGGCGGTCCATACGCTGCGCAAGCAGAGCGGCGGCCCGGGTCAGTTCGCCCGGGTGGCGCTCCGGCTCGACCCGTCCGAGACGGAGGGTCTGCGGTTCGAGGACGCTGCGGCGGGCGGCGTGATCCCGGCGGAGTTCAAGCCGGCGATCGTCGCGGCGCTCGAGGCGGCGCTCTCGGAGGGCGTGTTCGGGTATCCGATCGCGGGCGTGCATGTCGTCCTGACGGACGGCGCGCACCATGCGCAGGACAGCTCGAGCCTGGCCTTCGCGACGGCCACGCGGGAGGCGTTCCGGGCGGCCTATGCCGAGGCGGCGCCGGCGCTGCTCGAACCGCTGGCGCGGATCGAGGCGCTGGTTCCGGAGACGGACGCCGGCGGCGTGATCGCGGATCTGCAGGCGCGTCGCGGCGCGGTCTCGGCGGTCAGCCCGTGGGGCGAAGGCCTCGACGCGCGGACGCGGATCGTGGGCGAGGCGCCGCTCGCCAATCTCTGGGGGTATGTGGGCGCGCTGCGCTCGCTGACCTCGGGGCGCGGGACCGCGCAGATCGCCTACGCCCGCCACGCGCCGGCCCCGGCCAGCATGGTCGCGGCGCTTGGCGCGGAGGACGGCGCGGACCCCCGGAGGTGAACAAGGATCGGGGCGGCTTCGGCCGCCCCGGTCGCTCGGCTTCAAGGCCGTCAGGGCGTTACTTGAAGGCTTCGTGGTTCTTCAGCTGATCCCACGCCCAGAGCACCTCGCGCAGGCGCGCCTCCTCGGAGCGGTCGCCGCCGTTCTGGTCGGGATGGTAGCGCTTCACCAGCTCTTTGTAGCGCAGGCGAATCTGCTCCCGGGTCGCGAGCGAGTCGAGCTCCATCACGTCGAGCGCCCGGCGGACCGCCTGGGGCAAGAGACGGGCGCGCGCCGCCTTCGCGTCTTCGCGGGCGCCGGGGTTCAGCGTGGCGTTCTCGCCCAACACCTGCAACGGATCGTCGAAGCCGAAGCGCTTCCAGGCTTCTCCGTCCAGATGCGGCGAGGCGATCCAGGACGCGCGCGGGCCTTTGCCGAGGGTCCAGGTCGGGCGCCCCCAGAGCTGGTCGGATTGCATGCTGGCGGCGATCTCGTCCTCGGTCATGTCCGCGTAGTAGTTCCAGCGGCTGTTGTACTCGCGGACATGGTCGAGACAGAACCAGCGGAAATCATTGACATTATCGCGAGAGCGCGGGGCGCGATACGCCCCGTGCTTCTCGCAGCCCTCCCATTCGCAGAGGCGCTTCGAGGTCTCCACACGACCGGTCATGCCGCGCTTTCGCGCCGACTTTTGCTTGGCGGCGGACACGCTGACATCGAACTCGAGCGGCGAGCGTCTGCTCATGCTCGGCGAGCTCCTCCTCCATCGCGTCGAGAACCGAATTGGGCCCCACACGCCTCGGGGGGAACCATAGCGGTCTGCGCCCGCCGCTCAAGATCCGTCGCGCTTGAGCCGGCGATTGTCGGAGGGGATAAGCGAACAAACCGCAAAGGAGTGCGAGCACGAGATGAATGACAATTCCGCCGAAGGCCCCGTCGCCCGAACCATGCGCGCCAAGCTGACCGCCGCGTTCGAGCCCGACGCGCTCACGATCACCGACGAGAGCGAACAACATCGCGGGCACGCCGGGCATCGCGAGGGGGGCGAGTCGCACTTCCACGTCGCGATCCGGAGCGCCGCATTCGCGCCGATGAGCCGGGTCGACCGTCATCGCGCGGTCAACGCCGCGCTAGCCGAAGAGCTGGCCGGCCCGGTGCACGCGCTCCGCCTGACCGTGAGCGCCGAGTAGGATCTGCGTCGACGTCTGAAAACGAAGTGTTTTCGCCTGATGACTTGGGAGGCGGTCTAGATCGGTGTTGATCTCACGACGCGACTGTCGTTAGCCTGTGTGTAACAAAAAATAAAATGGGAGGATCGACATGCGATCGTCTTTGGTTACGCGCAATGTTCGGATCCATGATCGCCGAACGAGCGTCCGCCTAGAGCCGCAGCTCTGGCGCGCGCTCGAGACGATCGCGGAGATCGAACGGGTCGACATCAACGAGATCTGCTCGCGGGTCGAAGAGACGCGCGGTCCGGATGGCGGCTTCACCTCGGCGCTCAGGGTCTACATCGTCGAGTACTTCACCGCGGAGGCGCGGCGGCGGCTCCGGGACCGCGAGGTGGAGAAGGCGGAGCCGGTCGGGGCGCGGGGAGCGGCGCGGCAGCTCGCCATCTAACCCGCAGGCCCGACCCAAGCGTCAGGCCCCGCCAGCCCGAGACGCGCCAGGCCGATGCGCGCCAGGCCGAGAAGCGCCAAGCGGGGACGCAACAAGCCGGGACTCGCCAAGCCGGGACTCGCCAGGACCGTCGGAAGAACGCGGTCGAGGCTCAGAAACAGGCGCGCCGCGCCTTGTCGACCCAGGTCGACAGGGTCTCTCGCACCCGCGCGGCCGTCAGGCCCGATGGCGGCTCGTCGCCGCGGCGGCGCACCAGCGCGCTCGAGGCGATCGGGACGGCGGACGACGCATGCTGGGCGCGCAGACCCGCCTCATGGCTCGCGCGGGAGCGGCTCGACGCGTCCCGGTCGAAACGCGCGGCGGCGGCGTTGGTCGGATCGGCGTTCTGCGGGCGCGGCGCGTCTGCGTCGCCTTCCGCCCGCCCAAGGCTCTCGGCGGCGTCGGCGGCGCGCGCCGCTCTTGTCGCATCGGCGTCCGCCGGGGCCGCCGGCGCAAAGGCCGGCTCAACCCAGTCTGAGCGAAGATCGCCCGCCGGGGCCGCGATCAGCGCCTCGAGCGACGCGGGCGCGGCCGGCTCCGTCCGTTGGGGGGTGCGTTGGGGTTGGCGACTCTCCGGGGCCGGAGCGGCGTCGCGTCGGGGCGCCGCCGCGGCGGCGGCCTCGACCCGCGCCTCGCGCTCGAACACCAGAACGGTGTAGGCGACCTCTTCGCTGCGGTGGAACCAGGTGCGGCGCTGGAGCGTGCGAAAGGTGTCGGCCCGCACATAAGCCCAACCCTGCTGAGCCTGACGGTTGATCACGCCGGACAGAAGCTCGGCGATCATCTCGGCCCGGCTCTGCCGCATGCGGCGGCGCCCCTTCACGATCTGGGGCATCGCCACGGTCTTGTACTCGCGTCGGCTCATCTCGCGCCTCTCTCGCCGGACGTCGCCCGGCCTCCGCTCGCCCCGGCCCGACGCCGGAGCGGCGTCAAATCTTCCGGTGAAGCTCCGCTCGCTTCTCGCTCAGCAGCTTCGTTCGATAGCGTTTCTGTACGATATACAGCCCCGCGACGACCAGAATGGAAACATAGGCCGTCGGGGTCGGGATCGCGCCGATTTCGTGGCCGAGCAGGCTCAGGGCGGCGGCGTCGAGGCCTTGGGACAGCGTCAGCAGTCCGATGACCAACAGGGCGAACAGGCCGAAGACCTGGCGCATCCGGTCGCGCTTCATCAGCTCGGCCGCGCGATCGGCCCAGAGCATGAGAAAGACGCCGGATGCGAGCGTCGCGATCGCGAGCAGCACGAAGGATCGGGTCAGGGCGATCGACGACAGAATGACCGCCGCGCTCACCAGCAGATTGACGAGCGCGATTCCGGCGAGCGCCCGTTTGGCGTCGGTCTGGCCGCGACGCATCACGTCGGCCTCGAGATGCTCGATGGCCAGCAAGCGCATGATCTCGCGCGTGGCGATGTTCAGCGTCAGGACGCCGCCGAGCGCCAGCAAGAGCGCGCCCAGGCCGACGCGCGCCTCGATCACGCCCGTCCAGTCGAGAGAGAACAACGGCGCGCCCGCGGTCGAGAGCATGGTCAGCGCGACGAACAAGATCGCCAGGCGGAAGGCGACGGCGGCGCCGACGCCGAGCCGGCGCAGGTTCGCCTGATCCTCGGGCGGCGCCCGGCGGGCCTCGATATCGATGGCGAGCAGGTTGTGCGCGGCGAGCATCGCCTGAAGGGCGATCAACAGCGCCAGCGCGGCGACTCCTTCTAGGCTAAAAAGCTCCATCGCATCGTCTCCGCGCCGCGGCTCGATCGCGCCCGCCGCCGCTCAAACCTAACGCCTCGGCCACGCCGCGCCCGTTTCTTGCAAATCAGGCGCTTTCTCGGCCAAGACAGCTCGTCCGCATCGCGCTAACGAGATTTGGTGAAGGGGATGCTAAGAAGGCCGCTCCGTGATTGACCCAGCCGCCCTGAACGCCGCCCAACCGTCGCTTTCCGGCATCGCCGCGCTCACGCCCGGCGTGCTTCGCCGCGTGTTCGCCGTCGCGCGGTTTCGCAAGGCCGAGGCGATGATCGGAAGCGGCTCGGCGGAGGCCGCCGTCGCGATCGCCTTTCGCGGGCTCGCCTGGGATCCCGACAGCGCGCGGGGCTGGACCGCGCTCGCCGCCGCGCATGACGCGCTCGGGCGGCTGCCGAAGGCGATCGAAGCCCTGAAGCGCGCGACCGAACGCGCCGGGCCGAGCGAGGGCGAGCCGTTCCATCAGCTCGGCATGGCGCAGCGCAAATCCGGCGACTTCGAGGCCGCGATCCGCGCCTTCCAGACCGCGATCGAACGCGATCCGAACCATGAGGCCGCGCGCAAGGCCGCCGAAGCGCTCGCGCCGGTGTCGGCGCGGCTTGCGCGGCGGCGGGAGATGGAGGCGCGGCGCATGCGGGAGAACCGGCGGGACGCCGGCTGACCGCTCTCCGTCAGCGCGTCACAAGAGCGAGCGCGGAGCCGCTCGCGAAGCGGTTCAGGTCGCCATCCGCGCTCCAGAGCGCGCGCTGGAACCAATCCCGGCTCCAGATCTTCGGATCAAAGCGGCGGCCCAGTGCGGCGAAGGCCGCCTCGGGGGTCGCGACGCGCGCGGACGGCGTGGGCCGGGCGAAGACGTGAGGCTCGAACAGGGCGCGGCGACGGAACTGGCTGACGGCCGGGGCGGGTTTGCCGCCAAACACGCTTTCGGTCATCTCGTCCGAGCAGGCCAGATCGATCGCGATCTCCGCCAGGCTCCGTCGGCGGGCGCGGACTTTACGCGCGTAGGCCTCGATTCCTCCCGTGTCGCCACCGCGCTGCAGCACGTCCCGGTAAAGCGCCGCGACGGCCTCCTCCGTCGGCAAATCGAGCGCGCGCGCCTCGTCGGGGGCGCAGGGGGGATGGCGACTCGGGATCAGGAACGGCGCGTCGATCCGGGCGATGAAGCCGGGCAGATCATGCGGCTGCGGCGCCCGCCCGCCGAGCGCGTAGGCGCCGGTCGACAAGACATAGAGGTAGAACCCTTCGGGCGCGTCGGCCGCGGAGAACACCAGCTCGTCGCGCGCCGGGCGGGGCGATGAGCGGCGCCACGGCGCCCGATGTCGGCGCTTGCGGCGGCGCAGCGCCCGGGCGGAGCGCAGGCCGGGCGTCGCGATGTCGAGCACGATCCCGCGGAGATCGGTGAGCATCACCAGATCGAGGGCGCGGGCGTGCCGGGGATTGCGATAGGAGGCGCGGATCAGGCCGTCGGCGAGGCGAATCGGGCCGAACGGGTTCGGGCTCGCCGCCAAAACGGATCGGGGCTCATCCAGCATGGCTGGCCTCCGCTTCGGCGTCCTGTTCGTTCTCTTCCCTCGCCGCGCCTTCTTGCGCCGCCCCGTCGCGCGCTGCGGGCGCCTCGGCCTCGAGCGCCCGAGCGTCGGAAGCGGGCGCGGGCGACGCCCCGGCGGGACCGGCGACGCGCTCGGCCGCCTCCTCGTAATCCTCGAGGATCGCGCCCGCCGCCCGCTCCCAGGAGAAGAGCGACGCCTGGATCAGCGCGGCCTCGTTGAAGGGCTCCGCCTCGGCGCGGCCGAGCGCGCTGCGCAGCGCCGCAGGGAACTGATCGGGAAAGTTCGGATCGAAGTATTCGCAGGCCTCGCCGCCGACCTCGGTCAGGGAGGAGCTGATGCTGGTGAGCACGTGCTTGCCCAGGCTGAGCGCCTCGAGCACCGGCAGGCCGAAGCCCTCGAAAATCGAGGGATAGACGACGAGATGCGCGTTCTTCAGGAGCACGTATTTCGCGAATTCGGAGACGAAGCCCGGGAAGTAGAGACCCGCCTCGTAGCGATGCGCGAGATCGAAGCGGCCGAGCTTCTCCGACACGCCCTCGCCCCAGCCGGCGCGGCCGAGGAACAGGAAGTCGTAGCGCTCGAGAAGGTCCGGATCGGCGGCGATCGCGCGCAGCAGGACGTCGATGTTCTTGCGCGGCTCCAGGGTGGCGAGCACCAAGACATAGGGTTTGGCCCCGCCATAGCGATGCGCCTCGGAAGCCTCGACGAAGGCCGGATCCCAGTCGCAGCCGAGGCTCAGAACCTTCAGGCGGGTCCGCCGTTCCGCATCGAAATAGAGCGCGGCGTCGTCGAGCGTGGCGCGGCTCACGCAAAAGGTGGTGTGGTTCGACCAGATCTCCGACCGGAACGCCGGGGCCTGGCGGGCGATGGTCTCCGGCCGCTGGAATTGCGGGGTCAAGACGGTCGAGAAATCGTGGATGATCTGCGCTTCATGCGTGAACGCGCCGGGCGCGGTCTTGTGGTGCGGGAACAGAGCATAGCTGAAGCGGGTCGGGTCGAGCGGCGCGCATGGCGCGTCGAGGGCCGCGACCGTCTCGCGCAGATGGCCGCCGGACTTCTGCTCGATCAGGGCCTCGACCGCCGGGCGCGGCACGACGCGGTTTCGCAGGAAAAAGCGGAGGTCGTCGCCCAGACGGCGCAGCAGATGATCGGCCAGGCGCTCGGTCACGACGGAGACGCCGGTGAACTGGGCCTCCTGCAGCGGGCTGATCTCAAGATAGAGCGTCACGGCGTCGGTTCCGGGGTCGCGGATGGGTCTTCCCAGCAGGATTCAGACCAACGGACCTTTCAATGCGCTGAACGGAGCGTCGCTTCGGGTGTTCTCGGGCCGAGAAGCGGGGGCTGAGACGCGCTCTCAGCGGCGCGGCGCACGGCGGCGCGGGCCTCCAGACGGGCCTCGACGCGCTCTGCGACCGCCTCGGCGGAAAAGCGCGCCGCGGCGGCCCGGGCGGCCGCGACCCGGGCGGCGCGCGTCTCGGGCGCGAGGGCCGTCGCGGCGCGGCAGGCTTCCGCGACGCTTCGCACCGACGGCAGCTCCGCCGGCATGGTCGGGACAAGGCCTGCGAGACGGGGATCGACGGTCTCCAACAGGCCGGGCTCGGCGGCGATCGCGATGCTGTTGGCGTCGTCCAGATAGTCGGCCATCGCGGTGGCGCGGACCGCGACCGGCAGCGCGCCCGCGGCCATCGCCATCAGCAGCGGCAGGTTTTGGTCCGCGGCGGAGGCGGCGGAGAGATAGACGTCCGCGAGCGCGAACAGCCCGGCGAGCGCGTCGAGCGGCGGGACGCCGTCCAACAACAGAACCCGGTCCGAGATCAGATCGGCGTCGTCTTCGAGCCGATGGGCGAGACGCGCGGCGATCGCCGCCGGTTGATCGGCGCCGCGCCGCCCCTCGCCCGCCAGAACGACGACGAGGCGCGCCGCCGTTCCGGCGGCGACGAAGCCGCGGAGGAGCGTCTCGAGATTGTCGGCGGGGTCGGCGGGATCCACGACGGCGACGAACAAAGGATCGCGGCCGTTCGCGAGATCGGCGACGCGCGCCGGGCGCCCCGCCGCCCCGTCAGCGCTCGGGCGGAAGGCGTCGATGCGGAGCAGCTCGCCCGAGAGCGACAGGGCGGCCTCGCGGTCGGGCGCGGCCTTTGGCAGCGGCGCAGGCATCGCGTGGACGTGGGCGACGCCGGCGGCGCGCAGCACGCCCGCCGCATAGGCGCTCGAGGTCCAGATCTCGTCCGGCAGAGACAACATGTGCGCGATGTTGGACTGGATCGGCGCGTTGCGGGCGAAGCGGCGGGTGATGAGCGGCGCGCGCCAGGGGAGCGCATAGAACGTGCTCGCGCCCTTCAACAGGGCGAAGCGGGAGAGCGGGCGAAAGGACAAGTGGAGCGGCGGCGCGGTCGGATGCTCGCCCGCGACGGCGCCCGGCTCGCGCGGCAGGAAGCGCGCGCCCGGATAGGCCTCGGGGAACGGCAGCCGGGTCGCGCCCCAGCCGCGCTCGGCGAACAGGTCCGAGAAGGCGCGCTCGGCGACCGTCGACCAGCCGTCCGCAGCTCCGAGCGCCGCGTAGCCCCTGTCCTGGTCCTCGCCCGAGAAAAACGCCATTCCGCCCCTCCGATCCCGATCCGTATTCGGGGGCCGGCGCCATCGGGTGACGGTTGAGCGCGCCGGCCATGTTTCCCGCAATGCAGGAACGGGACCAGAGGCGCAGAGAGGGGGTCGGCGCCCAAAGGGGGACGCCGGCGGGTCGCGTCGGGAGGGCGCATCCGGGGGGGCGTTTCGCGATCCCGCCTGCGATCGCTTCAGAAACGCGTGCCGAGAGACAGGGTCGCCGAGTACTGTCCCTGTTCGGCCGCCCCGAACGCGAGAATGGCCGGGCCGAGCTTGGTCTCAAGCCCCGTGAAGAGCGAGCCCGCGAGGAAGCCGCCGTCTTTGTCCGTCAGCTCCTCCCAGCCGGGATAGGCGCCGCCATAAGCGATGCTGCCGCCGGCGAAGGCGTCGCTGCCGAAGAAGGGAATAAAGCTGGACCGGTAATAGTATCGGAGCCCGGCCGCCGCGACGACGTCGCCGACCAGTTCGCCATCCTCGAACCCCGGCAGCTTCGGGAAACCGCCGATGAAGTTCGCACTGAAGGCGTCGCTGTCCAGATCTCCCTCGGCGAAGGCGTAGGGCGACACCGTATGCTGGCCGAAGGACATCGCCGCGATCGCGTCGAACGAGACGGAGCCGACGCGGTCCGGGTCGAAGGCGTCAAAGCCAGCCTCCGCGCCGAGTTGGACGCCGCGGGTCGGCAGATCGACGTCGTCGAGCGTGTCGAAGCGGAGCGTTCCGCCGATCTGGACGCGGTCGCGCCCGAACGAGCCCGAATCCTCGCCCGGGATCCGGCCGGTGTCGAGCGACACGTTCTCTGATTCGAACTCGATGAACGGCCCGAATCCTCCCCAATCGCCGGGCGACCAGCCCAAAGACCCGCGTGCGAAGAAGGTCTCGACGTCGATCTCGGAAAACGGATCGTCGACCCCGGCGAACAACGTGCCCGAGCGCCTAAAGTATCCGAGCTGCGTCTCCGCGAAGAAATTGTGGCCGGTGTCCAGCGGCTCTTCGAGCAGCACGAACACCCCGTCGACCTGCCCCAGAGCGACGTCAATCTCCGCGCGGCCGCCCCGCGGCGTGAGCTCCGGCAAGGTGACGCCGGCCCCGAGGGTGAAGTCGCCGTCGCCGCCGAAGACGTTGCTGAGCGCGAGGCCCAAGCGCGGCTTCAGGAAACCGTGGCCGCGCTGCACGGCGCTGACGACCAGGACGCGCTCCTCGCCCCTCTGCACGAAGCGATAGGTGACGCTTTCGAACAGATCGAGGCCGTAGACCCGCCGCGCGGCGGTCTCCAGCTCCTTCGGCGTCACCGCGCCCTGATC
Source organism: Pseudomonadota bacterium (assembly GCA_039819865.1). Classification (GTDB taxonomy): domain Bacteria; phylum Pseudomonadota; class Alphaproteobacteria; order Rhodobacterales; family Rhodobacteraceae; genus JBCBRF01. Next base: position 18,794 of record JBCBRF010000055.1, read on the forward strand.
CGGCAGCGCCAGCCGACGCCGAATGACCTCCGGATCGAGGCGGCCGTCATATTCGATCTCGATCCGGTCGTAGCGAAGTTGTTGCGACGCGGTGTCTCCGATGCTCGGCCACGGCTCGACGCCGGCGCGACCGGCGGCGAGCGCCAGGAGCTTCTCGCGTTGGCCCCGCACCGCGGCGACGCCCTCGTCGACGGTCTGCGGCGCCAGATCGAAATCGAGCATGCCGACATCCTCGACGCCCGGCGTCAGCAGGACGTCCTGGGCGCCGAGCGTCGAGATCAGCGCCCGCGAGCGCGCATGGATGAAGATCGCCATCGACTGGCCGAGGGCGCCGGTGAGCGATTCCAAATCCTCTGGGTTCGCGTTCGCGGGCGGGATGAAGGAGGCGATCACGACATCCGCACCCAGCTCGCGGGCGACGTCGATCGGCAGATTGTTGGTCACGCCGCCGTCGACCAGGACCTGGCCGTCGCGCTTCACCGGCGGGAAGAGGCCCGGGATCGACATCGAGGCGCGCATGGCGTCGCCGAGATCGCCGTCGCCGAGGACCACGGGCTGCGCGGTGACCAGATCCGTCGCGACCGCGCGGAACCGGATCGGCAGCGCGTCGAAGTCGGTCACCCCGTCGGCATGGACCGTCAACTGACGCAGGATCAGAGTAAGTTTGACGCCGTCCACCAATCCCGCCGCAGCTTGCACGCCCGAGGGCCCGATCGTCACCGGCAAATCGGTCTGGATCGACAGCGGATCGAGACGATCGTCGCGGCGCTGAGGTTGGATCAGGTCGCGCTCGGAGGCGTCGTCGAGGATCCGGGTCCAATCCACCTCGGTGACGGCGCGCTCGAGATCCTCCGGCGTGAAGCCCGAGGCGTAGAGGCCGCCGACCACCGCGCCCATGCTGGTGCCGGTCACGATGTCCGGTCGGATCCCCAGGCGTTCGAGCTCCTTGATGACGCCGACATGCGCGACGCCCGCCGCGCCGCCGCCGCTCAGAACGAGCGCGATCTTCGGTCGGGTCTCCGGCTGAGCGACCGCCGACGCCGCCATGAAGAACCAGGAGAAAACGCTCATGACGCGCATGAAGTACATCGATGGCTCCCGACTGAACGCAGATCAGCGATTGAACGAGGCGCTGGCCTGCAAAACACCCACCCGCGGCGCGGCGAAGAGGTCAAACAATCTCGACGCTCGGTTCCGTAAACGGAGGCCGCGGGATCGAGTTTGTGGCCGTGAAGCCAGCACGCGGTCGTGAGCGCCCAAGGTCTTGTCGGGTCCATGCGCGCGCCGCTTCGACGCGGCGACTGTC
>JBCBRF010000056.1:0-19758 GCA_039819865.1 Pseudomonadota bacterium
GGCGCCAGGCGCTCCACCTCGCCGCGCCGACTGCCGGGCAGCGCGATGATCAGAGGCGCGTCCGGCGCCACGCCGATCTCCGCGCGGATCGACCGGTCGTCCGGATCGACGCCGGCGCTCGCCTCCACGATCGGATGGCCGACAAAGTCGCAGGACAGGCCGACCCGATGGAAGTAAGGCGGCTCGAACGGCAGCAGCGCCAGCAGATGATCGGTCGAGCGCGCCATCTTCTCCGCCCGCTTCGGCCGCCAGGCCCAGACGCTCGGCGCGACGTAGTGCACAAAGGTCGTCGCGTCCCCGAGCGCGGCGCCCGCGCGTCGAGAGACCCTGAGCCCAAAATCCGGCGCATCGATCGTGACCACGACGTCGGGCCGCGACGCGATCACCGCCTCGGTGGTCTCGCGGATTCGCTTCAGGATCGTCGGCAGCCGCGGCAGCACCTCGGCGAGTCCCATGACCGCGATTTCCGAGATCGGAAACAGGGATTGGAGGCCTTCAGCCGCCATCGCCGCCCCGCCGACGCCATGAAACGCCGCGCCGCCGACGCCCTCCGGACCGGCGTCGATCAGCTCCGCCCGAAGCCCGCGCATCAGCGCCGCGCCGAGCCGATCGCCGGAGGCCTCGCCCGCGATCAGAAACACCTGGAGCGGCGGCTCGCCGGGGCCGAGCGTCACGGCGCGCGCGCCGTCGCCGGCGCCTCCGGGTCCGCAATGGTCGGACGCGTCTCGGCCTCATAGCCGTAGACGAACAGCCCCTCTCGATCGGCGGCCTCGAGCGTCTCCGCTGGGTCGAGCAAGAACACCCCGCCCACTTGCACGGCGACGCCGTTGAGCCCCGCCGCCTTCGCCCGCGCCACCGTGTCGGGCCCGACCGCGGGCACGTCGAAGCGCATGTCCTGCCCGGGCTTCGGCGCCTTGAAGATCACGCCCGACGGGATCGGGGCCCCGGCGCGGCGCGTGTCGCCTTCGAGCCGCGCGAGCATCGCGTCCGTGCCCTGAACCGTCTCCACCGCCAGGCAGCGCCCGCGCGCCACCACGGCCCCCTGGCCCACATCGACGGCGCCGAGCGCGGCGACGATCTCCGCCGCTCGCGCGATATCGGCGAGATCCGTCTCGCTCGGGCCCCGCGGCGTCAGCGCTCCGGGCGAGGCCAGCAGGTCCTCGAGCAACTCGGACGCGCCCACCAGCCGGAAGCCGCGCCGCTCGAAGATCTCGGCGAAGCCCCGCAGCATGCCGTCATCGCCCTTGCGCATGAGCCGGAACACCTCGACCGCCACCTTGAGCGCGGTCGCGTCGAAGGCCCGGAGCAGGCTGCCGAGGCTCGGCCGCGTCAGCCCGCCCGCGAAGCAAACCCGTTCGCAGCCCGCGTTCCGCAGCGCGGAGAACAGCTTTCCCACTTGGCCGAGCCCGCAAGGCGTGTGCGGAAACGCGTCGATCCAATCGCCGGGCGCCCCGGCGAGCGCCACGATGAAGGCTTCGCCGCCACGCCGCCGCTCGGCTTCCGCCACCAAGCGGGGCAGCGCGCCGCCGCCCGCGAGCACCCCGAGCGGCCTCGGTTCGGATGCGTCCGCCAACGCGGACCCCTCAGACGTCCCGGGGCGTGCAGAACGACCGGTTGGTGTCCGCGCGCACGAAGGAGACGATTTCCTGGACCGGCGCGACGTCCGGATAGGTCTCTGCGACCACGGCGACCCGGTCCGCCAGCACGCCGTCCCCGTAGAACAGCAGGTCGTAGGCGCGGCGCAGCGCGTGGATCGTCTCCCGATCGAACCCGCGCCGCTTCAGACCGATCACGTTCAGCCCGCCGAGCGCGGCCCGGTTCCCGAGCACCGAGCCGAACGGGATCACGTCCTTTTCCACCCCGGTCATGCCGCCGACCATGCTGTGCCCGCCGATCCGGGTGAACTGGTGCACGGCGCAGAGCCCGCCCAAGACGGCGAAATCGCCCACCTGCACATGCCCCGCGAGCGTCGCGTTGTTGGCGAGGATCACGTTATCCCCGACCTGGCAGTCATGGCCCACATGCGCGCCGACCATGAACAGCCCACCGTCTCCGATCCGCGTGACGCCGCCGCCGCCTTCGGTGCCGGGGTTCATGGTCACATGCTCGCGAACCCGGTTGCCGCGGCCGATGATCAGCTGGGTTCGCTCGCCCCGATACTTCAGGTCCTGAGGCGCCGAGCCGATCGACGCGAACGGATAGACGACCGTCTCCGCGCCGATCTCGGTGACGCCGTCGACGGCCACATGGCTCTTGAGCGTCACCCGATCGCCAAGGCGGACATCCGCGCCGACCACGCAATAGGGGCCGATCCGCACGTCTTCGCCGATCTGAGCCCCCGGATCGACGATCGCCGTCGGGTGGATCAGCTTGTTTTCGTCGGACATTTCGCCCCCCTGCCGTCGACGCGAGACGGCTCTCGCCCCGCTGTCTGCGCCCGGCCCACGTCGCGCTCAGGCCGTCCCATCGCCGCCGCCCGACTCATCCTCGGGCGGGTCGACGATCATCGCCGAGAAGCTCGACTGCGCGCAGATCGCATCTCCGACCCGCGCCTCGCCGATGAACTTCCAGACGGGGCCCCGGCTTTTCTCGACTTTGACATGCAGCTCCACGACGTCTCCGGGCACGACTTTCCGTCGGAACCGGGTGTTGTCGATGGTCATGAAGTAAACCAGTTTGCCGCGATCGATCAGATCCAGCGTATGTACGACCAACACCGCCGCCGTCTGCGCCATGGCTTCGATCAGCAACACGCCCGGCATGATCGGCTCGGGCGGAAAGTGGCCCTGAAAGAAGGGCTCGCCGATCGAGACGTTCTTCACCCCGATCGCGCTGACGTTCGGGACAAGGTTCTTCACGCGATCGATCATCAGGAACGGAAAGCGATGGGGCACCATCCGCATGATCTGCATGACGTCGAGTTCGGGCTCGAACTCAGCGGTCTCCGTGTTCGAATCGCCCCTAGCCTCGGCCATGCACTCACTCCAACTCCGTCAGACCGGCGAGAACCGCACGCTCGCGCGCGCCGCCGCCGCCGCTCCCTTCCTTTGTTCTGTCTGGCCCAGCCTGTCTCCAGGAGCAAGGCCAAGCCACCGCCGCCCTCGCCGCAGCCCATCTCATTCGGCCGGGACAGGCGCGTCGCCGCTACTCTTCGGCGGCGTCCGGCAGCACGACCTCGATCCGTGGGGTGCTTGCGTCGAGCGCCGCGATCGCCTCCGCGGTGACGTCGAGCGCGTTGGAGCTGAGCACCACGGTCGACTCGTCGAGCATCACGGCCCCGTCATAGCGCCGCATCATCTCGGTCAGGACCCGGTTGCGTTCGTCTCGGAAGCGGTCCGTCGCCTGACGGATCGCCGACTGCAACCGAGCCGCCGCCGCCTGCTCGGCGCGCCGAACTTCGCGCAACTCGGTCTTGAACGCCTCGACCCGGACGTCGAACTCCGCTTCGGACAGATTGTCCCGGAGCGCCACAAGCTCCCGCTCCTCCGCCCGCAATTCTTCCTGGCGATCTTGCGTGGGCTTCAGCAACTGCTCGCGCAGCGCTTCCGCCTGTTCCGCGATCGACTCCCCGGCCATCGAGTTTCGCGTCAGCCGCTGGACGCTGATGATCAGGATGTTCGACGGCGGTTGTTCGACCGCTTGGTCGTCCTCAGCGCCGCCCGGGCCGGACGACCCGTCGACCCCGATCGAGGGCGCCTGCGCGTGCGAGCCCGCGACGCCGCAGAGCACAGCGGCGGCGACGCCGAGGATCATCGAAGACCACGCGCCGATGGGGCGAGCGAAAGTCACTCTAGGAAGCGATCGATCAGAACCGGGTGCCAGCGGAGAACCGGAAGAACTCTTCCTCATCCTGTTCTTCTTTCAGGAGCGGCGTCGCAAAGTTCAAGCGGAGCGGTCCAAACGGCGATGTCCAGAAGATGCTGGCGCCCACGGTCGCGCGCAACGCGATCTCGTCCTCGATATTGAACGTGTCGGGATTGCCGTCCGTGTTGGTCGCCGAATAGTCGCTCTCTTCCAGTCCCCAAACCGAACCCGCATCTGCGAACAAGCCGCCATAGACGCCGTACTCCTCGGGCAGTCCGAGCGGGAACGACACATCGGCGCGCGTGATCGCGTAGTACTCGCCGCCGAGTGCGTCATTGATGTTCTCGTTGTCGCCGTCGACCTGGATCTCGTTCGAGTCGCGCGGACCGATGCCGGACCGCTGGAAGCCGCGGAAGCTGTCTCCGCCGAGCGTGAAGCGGTCGGTGACCTTGATGTCGTCGTCGCCGCCGAAGCCGAGCAGAGCGCCGCCCGCAAGCTCGAGGCTAAAGACCACCTCTTCGCGGAAGAACGAGGTGTAGCCCTTCACAGAGCCTTCGGTCTTGAAGTTGAGCGCGTCGCCGCCGAGGCCCGCGAAATCGTTCGAGACTTGGAGAAACATGCCGCGCGTCGGGCGCGTCCGGCTGTCTCGGGTGTCGAAGCTGTAGGTCGCGCCGAAGGTCGAGATCACCCGCTCGCCCCGGTCGCGCGTGATCAGCGGCGAGGCGCTGTCCGGCACGTCGACGATGTTGTCCTGCTCGATCGTGTAGGACAGGTTCAGACGCTGCCGCTCATCGAGTGCGAAACCGATCGTCGGTCGGAAGCCCGTCCGGCGCGTGTCGAACGAAGACTCGTCCTGGTTGTCGATCTCCGTATGGAAGAGGTCGAAGCCGGCGAGCAGATCCCGATCTAGGAAATACGGTTCGCGGAACCGGAAATCGAAGAACTGGCGTTCGGCGGTGATCGAAGCGGACGCCCGCACGAACTGGCCCCGGCCGAGGAAGTTGCGTTCCGTCAAGGTCACCTGACCGCCGAGCGCGTCCGCCGTCGAAAAACCGACGCCGAATGAAATGTCGCCGGTCGACCTTTCCTCGACCGTGGTGCGGATCACCACGCGGTCGGAGCTGCTGCCGCGGTCGGTCTTGACCTGCACGTCGCCGAAGAAGCCGAGCGCACGAATGTTCTCCTGGCTCTGCTGCAGGCGGAACGCGTTGAACGCGTCGCCTTCGCTGAGCAGGAACTCCCGCCGGATGACCTTGTCGAGCGTTCTGACATTGCCCTCGATGTCGATGCGCTCGACGAACACGCGCGGCGCCTGCACCAACTCGTAGGTGAGGTCGATGATCTGCTCGTCATTCTCGCCGCGCCGCTTCTTTGAGCGTGGGCGGACATTGACGAAGTTCACGCCCGTGCGCGCCATCTGCTCTTGCATGCGCTTGACGGTCCGTTCGACCAGGTCCGCGTCGTAGGTGTCGCCTTCGTCGGTCTCGACCAGATCCTCGTAGTCCTCCGCGGCGACGTCCGGCACCTCCGAGGTGACCGCCACCGTCCCGATATCGTACTGCTCGCCTTCGGACACCGTGAAGGTGATGAAGAAGCCCGTACGCTCGGGGTTCAGCTCAGCCGTCGCCGACAGAACCGCAAAGTCCGCATAGCCGCGCGCAAAATAGAAGCGGCGCAGCAGCTGTTTATCGAACTCGAGCCGGTCCGGATCGTAATTGTCGGTTTGCGTAAAGATCTTCCAGAACGCGGTCTCTTCCGTCTGGATCGCGCGGCGTAACCGACGATCCGAGTATTCCGCATTCCCGACGAAGTTGATCGCGCTGACGCCGATCTCCTCGCCCTCCGAAATCTCGAACACCAGATCCACGCGGTTGTCTTCGCGTTCGATGATCTTCGGCTCGACGGTTGCGGAGAAGCGTCCGGACGCACGGTAGAGATCGAGGAGCGCTTGAGCGTCGGCCTCGGCCCGGGCGCGTGTGAACGCGGTGCGGCGGCGCGACCGGATCTGGGCCTGCAGCACCTCGTTCTCGATCGCGCGGTTCCCCTCGAACGCGATCTCGTTGATGATCGGGTTTTCCTCGACCGCGACCAGGAGCACGCCGTCGACCTGCCGCGTGATCGTGATGTCCTTGAACAATCCGGTCGCGAACATGCGCTTCAGCGCGTCGTTGATCTTTGCGGGATCGGCTTCGTCGCCCGGGTTCAGCTGCAGAAACGAGATGATGGTCTCGCGTTCGATCCGCTGCGCGCCGGTAACTTCGATGCTCTGGATCACGTTCTGCGCGATCGCCGGCCGTGGCCCGAGCGTTGCGGCGCACATGGCGAGGATCAGGAGCGCCGCCCGCAGACCTCGCTGGATCGCCGTCTTCGAAGCCGCGCGTCGTTGCGCCGGCGCATCGCCTATCGCCATCTCGCTCGCACCCCTAGTTCCCGGCTCGCCCGCCGGGTCAGCAACTCGGTTCCCAGCCCGTCAGAATCCTCGCCACGTCGTTGTATGTGGCGAACACGAGCAGCACCAGGATCAAACCGAGCCCCACCTTCATACCCAGCTCGACCCACCGCTCGCTCAACGGCTTTCCTCTAACGGCCTCGATACCATAAAACACCAGATGTCCGCCATCTAGGATCGGAATGGGGAACAGGTTGATTAATCCGATCGCGGTCGAGACCGTTGCGATAAAGCCGATGAAGGTGAGGAAACCGGCCTCCGCGCTGTAGCCGGAAGCCCGCGCGATGCCGAGCGGGCCGCCGATCGCGGAGCCGTCCGCCGCGCCCGACGCCCAACTCCCCAGATAGGAGAAGGTGCTCGAGACGACTCGCCAGAGCGACCCGGCGCCAAGCCCGACCGCTTCGATCGGACCGACGCTCTCGCGCGGCGGTTCTATGCCGAGATTGAACGAGGCCGACACCCCCAGCATCAGCGGGAAGGAGATCGTATTGGTCTCCGGATCGAGCCGTTCGGTTGGCCGCGGCGCGAGGCTCATCTCGATCTGCTCCGGCCCCCGGAGCACCGTGAACTGAAGGTCGCGCCCCTCCGAGGTCTCCACCGCCTTTTGCAGATCGATGAAGGAGGTGATGGGCTCCCCGTCGATCCGGGCGATCACGTCGCCGGGCGCCAGACAGCCATAGGCCGCCGTGTCGGGCTGCACGGTGGCGATCCGCGCCGGGCGCGAGAAGGCGACCGGCAGGGTCGTCTGATCGCCGTCGCGCACGATCGAAACGGGCAGGGGCTCGCCCTCTCGCGCAAACATCTTTTGCAGGAAACCGCTGAAGCTCTCGACCGGCTCGCCGTCGACCGAAACGATCCGGTCTCCCACCTGCAGGCCGGCCCCGGCCGCCTGACCATCCGCTCTGACCTCGGCCAGCACCGGCTGGTCGGACGCGCGCCCGAGCGCCAGGGCGATCATGGCGAACACCAGGATCGACAACAGAAAATTCGCCATCGGCCCCGCCGCGACGGTGGCGGCGCGGGCCCAGAGCGGCGCGCCCGGCAGCGTCGACCGCCGCTCCGCCGCGCTCATGCCCTCGACCGCCGACGGATCGGGTTTGCTCGCCGCGTCGGCGTCCCCTTTGAACCGCACATAGCCGCCAAGCGGCAGCCAGCAGATCTTCCAGCGCGTCCCGCGCTTATCGACCCAACCGACGATCTCGCCGCCGAAGCCGAGCGCGAACTCCTCCGCATGGATGCCGGACCACCGCCCGACGATGTAGTGCCCGTATTCGTGAACGAAGATCACGATTCCCAGCACCAGCAGGAACGGCACGATGGTGGTGACGAGGTCGATCAAGGGGTCGAACACGCGGTCGGGCTCTCATGTTTTGATTGATGTCGACCGACGAAAGCGCGGTCCGGAAAGGGCGGTGTCGGCGAAGACTAAATTGGGCCGTGACGGCGCAAGCTCAAGCACGCCCGCATAGCAGAGCCCGCTTCGAACCTGAACGGAAAAACCGCCGCGATCCGTCGGACCGCCAGCCCCCGGTTGAGCTCCCGGAACTTATGAGGCGATCGAGGGCGCGCCCGCCGCGCCCCGCGCCCGCGGGGTCGCCCGACCGAGGCACGCCGCTCGCACCGCCTGATCGACCGCCTCGACATCCGCCAGGCAGTCGAGGCGCCGGTCGCCGGCCTCCGCCAGCGCGCCCTCCACCAGCCGCGCGATGTCGAGAAAACCGATGCGGCCGTCGAGAAACGCTGCGACCGCGACCTCGTTCGCCGCGTTGAGGGCGGTCGGCGCCGCGCCGCCCGCGGCCAGGGCCTCGCGCGCAAGCCGGAGCGCCGGGAACCGCTCGAGATCCGGTCGCTCGAAATCCAGCCGCCCGATCTCCGCCAGATCGAGCCTGGCCACCGGCGCCGAGATCCGTTCCGGCCACCCGAGCGCGAACGCGATCGGCGTCCGCATGTCCGGGGCGCCGAGCTGCGCCAGCACGGAGCCGTCGCGATAGCCCACCATCGAGTGCACGATCGACTGCGGGTGGACCAACACCTCGATCCGTTCCTGCGGCACCGGGAACAGCCGCGCCGCTTCGATCACCTCGAGCGCCTTGTTGAACATCGTCGCGCTGTCGATCGAGATCTTCGCGCCCATCGACCAGTTCGGATGCTTGAGCGCCTGCGCGGGCGTCATCTCCGCCATTTCCGCGCGGGTCCGGGCGCGGAACGGCCCGCCCGAGGCGGTCAGGATGATCCGCTCGACCGCCGAGGTTTGCGCCCGGTCGAAACATTGAAAGATCGCGTTATGCTCGCTGTCGACCGGGATCAGAGCCCCGCCGCCGTCGCGCACGGCGTCGAGGAACAGATCGCCCGCGCACACCAGGGTCTCTTTGTTGGCGAGCGCCACCGTCGCCCCTTGGCGCGCTGCGGCGAAGCTCGGGCGCAGCCCCGCCGCCCCGACGATGGCGGCCATCACCCACTCCGCGGGCGCCGCCGCGGCCTCTTCGACCGCCTCCGGCCCCGCCGCCGCCTCGACGCCCGAGCCCGAGAGCGCGTCCTTGAGCGTCCGATACGCCGCCGGATCCGCCACAACCGCGCGCTGCGCCTTGAAGCGGATCGCCTGAGCCGCGAGCTTCTCGGCCGCGCCGTTCGCCGTCAGCGCGACCACCTCGAACGCCTCGGCGCCGCCCTGATCCGCCAGCACGTCGAGCGTGTTCACGCCGATCGACCCGGTCGAACCGAGCACCGAGACCCGGCGTCGCCCATCCCGGGGCGCGGGGCGAAGTCCGTTGGGGCTGTGGCCGCTCACCAAATGAACACCTCTTTGCCGCGCGCGAAGGTCACCGCCGCGGCGACCAGCGTGGCGGCCATCAACCCGTCCACCCGGTCGAGCACGCCGCCATGTCCTGGAATCAAGCGGCTCGCGTCTTTCACGCCAAAGCGGCGTTTCAGCGCGCTTTCGGCGAGGTCGCCTGCCACGGCCACCAGAGCCGCCGCCACGGAGACGGTCACGACCTCATGCACCCAGGTCCCCGTCGTCAGCGCGGAGAACACCGAGCCGATCGCCGCCGCGAGCGCCACGCCGCCCCCGAGCCCGGACCAGGTTTTGCCGGGCGAGAGCCTCGGCGCGAGCTTCGGGCCTCCGATCGCGCGCCCGGCGAAGTACCCGCCGACATCGGTGCCGACCACCACCAGCACCAGCCAGACGATGGTCTCGAACCCGAACATCTCCTGGTCGCGAAGCAGCACGAACGCGGATGTCGAGAAGATCACGAGCCCGAGCCCGAGCCCGCCCCAGCGCGCGTCGCGCCCTTTTCTGGCGTCGTACAGCCAGAAGCCGAGCGCTCCGAGCGCCGCCGCCGCCGCGCCGAACAGGATGTTCTCGGTCAGATGCGCGAGGATCGGGCCCGCGGCTGCGATCGAGCTGTAGGTGATCCGGCCGGCCTGGCTCGTGCCCGCCCCGAGGGTGATGTCGCGATACTCCCAGGCCATCGCCGCCGCGGCGATCGCGACCAGGATCGTCGTCGCCCAGCCGCCGATGCTGATCGCCGCCGCCGCCACGACTCCGAGCACCAGCCCCGAGATCACCCGCGGCCGAAGGTCCGACATCTTGCGCGCGCGGTCGACCGGCGACGCCGCCTGGCTCGGGTTCATGCGCTTCGGCTCCGCATCGGCCTCTCCCCCTCAGCCTGGTCGTCCCCTCAACCCGGTCTTCCCTTCAGCCAGGTCGTCCCTTCAGCCAGGTCTTCCCGTCACCCAGGCCTTCCCGTCGCCCAGGCCCGCTCCTCAGCCCGATTGCGAGCCGCGCCGCGAGACCGCCGATCGAGAACCGCTCAGGCGCTTTCGCTCCGCGCCCGGGCCGGAACCCGAGCCTCGAGCCCTTGCGCCAGACCGCCGAACCGCCGCTCTCGCGAGGCGAACCGGTTCAAAGCCCGCGCGAACAGCTCCGGCGTGAAGTCCGGCCAGGGCTCCGGCGTGAACATCAGCTCCGCATAGGCGGCTTGCCAAAGCAGAAAGTTCGACAAACGTTGCTCTCCGCTGGTTCGAAGCACGAGGTCCGGGTCGGGAAGCTCGGCCGTGTCGAGCGCCGCGGACAGGTGATCCTCCGACACCGCGTCCGGCGCAAGGCGGCCGGACGCCACGGCCTCCGCCACCCGGCGCACCGCCGCCGTCAGCTCCGCCCGCGCTCCGTAATTGACCGCCATCGCGACGGTGAGCCGGCTGTTCTGCGAGGTCAGCCGCTCCAGGAAATCCATGCGCTCGACGATGTCGGACGCGAGCGGCGAGCGGTCTCCGATAAAGCGGATCCGCACCCGTTCGCGCATCAGTTCGTCCGCCTCGCTCATCAGATAGCGTCGGAGCAGATCCATCAGCCCCGCCACCTCGTCGAGCGGCCGGCTCCAGTTCTCGGTCGAGAAGGCGTAAAGCGTCAGGTACCGCACGCCGAGGGACGGGGCGGCCCGCACCACGGCGCGGAGCGCTTCGACTCCTTGGCGATGCCCTTCGAGCCTCGGCAGGCCGCGGGCTTCGGCCCAGCGCCCATTGCCGTCCATGATCAGCGCGACATGGCGCGCGTGCGACGGCTCGGATGGACGAGCCCCCGGATCGGCCGCCGCTTCGCGCCCGTTCCGATCGACCGGGACCCACCGAGGACCGGCCGCCGAGGCCGAAGGACAGGCCGCGGCGACGCTCACGCGCGCGTCCGACGGGGCGGCGTCCGCTTCCGGACCCGGCTCCGCCTCACAGTCGCGCAGCGCCATCCGTTCGCTGAGGAGATCCCGTTCCACCGCCGCTCCCGTCTTCCGCGTCGCGTCAGCCGTCGCCCGCCGCGCCCAGGTCGATCCCGGACGACCGAACCAGGGCGCTGAACGGTCAGACCTGCATGATCTCTTTTTCTTTATCCGCCACCGCCGCGTCGACGGCCGCGATCTGCTTGTCGGTCAAGGCCTGGATTTCGTCCGAGTAGAGCTTCTGCTCATCCTCCGACAGCCCGTCGGCCTTGGCCTTTTTAATCTCGTCCATCCCATCGCGGCGCACATTCCGGATCGCGACCCGCGCTTTTTCAGCGTATTGGCCCGCGACCTTGGCGAGTTCGCGGCGCCGCTCCTCGTTCAGTTCCGGGATGGGGATCCGGATCAGCGTGCCGTCGACCACCGGATTGACGCCGAGCCCCGAGTTCCGGATCGCCTTGTCGACCGGGCCCACCAGGCTCTTGTCCCAGACGTTCAGCACCAGCATCCGCGGCTCCGGCACGTTGATCGTGCCGACCTGATTGAGCGGGGTGGTCGATCCGTACGCCTCCACCGTGACGGGATCGAGCATGCTGGCCGACGCGCGGCCCGTCCGCAGAGAGGCGAGATCGGTCTTGAGCGCGTTGATCGCGCCCTCCATCCGCCGTTCGAGATCGTCGAGGTCCGGGCCTTCCGCCATAGCTCTGCTCCCGCCTTTTAAGCTTGTCTGAGTGACTGTGACTGGCGGGATATCGGCGCACGGGGGGCGGCGTCGAGCGTTTTCGAAGACGCGACGCGCCAAACCGGCTCTCTTTGCCCCGAACCGACCGGCGCCGCGCGCGCCGTCGTCGGCCGCCTCAGTCCGGTCGAACCAGCGTGAAGGGCCCGCGCCCGTAGAGGATCGGCGCGAACCCGCCTTCGGTCTGCAGCGAGAACACCACCACCGGCAGCCCGTTGTCTCGCGCCAGCGCGATCGCCGCCGCATCCATCACGCCGAGATTTTTCAGCAGCACTTCGGTGTAGGACACCTCGTCATAGCGCCGCGCGTTCGGGTTCACCCGCGGATCGCTGTCATAGACGCCGTCGACCTGCGTTCCTTTCCAGAGCGCCTCGCATCCGGTCTCCATCGCTCGAAGCGTGGCGGCGGTGTCGGTGGTGAAAAACGGGTTTCCGGTCCCGGCCGCGAAGATCACGATGCGGCCCTCCTCGAGATGCCGGACCGCCCGCGTGCGGATATAGGGCTCGCACACGGTCGGCATCGGGATCGCCGACTGCACCGGCGCCTCGAGCCCCAGCCGCTCGAGCGCGTTCTGCAACGCGAGCGCGTTCAGCACGGTGGCGAGCATGCCCATATAGTCGGCCGACGCCCGCTCCATGCCGCGCGCGGCCCCGGCGAGCCCGCGAAAGATGTTGCCGCCGCCCACCACCAGCGCCAGCTCGACCCCTTCGTCGCGCAGCGCCTTCACCTTCAGCGCGATATCGTCGATCGTCGGCGGGTGCAGGCCATAGCCCTCGTCGCCCATCAGCGCTTCGCCCGAGATCTTCAGCAAAACGCGTTTGTAGCGCGGCGTCTCGCCCGGCCGCGGCCCCTGCGAGGACCCGTCCCCGTCCCGAACCGATTGTCGCGCGTCCATCGAGGGTTCCTTCCGATCGGCCGCTTGACCCGCCGCCGTTTAGGGCCCGGATCCGCGTCGCGCGCAACCTGTCCGAAAAGCCCCGTCCTCGCAAGGGGCCCGCCGCCGTCGCGCGCGTCCCTGGGCGTCGGAGCGCATCCGCGCGGAATTGCGGTCGTGTTCGAGCCCCGGCGCCTTCCCTCGCGGCGGTCGAAGGCGCTAGGGATTGCAGGGGTTGAGATGCACTGAGGGAAGAGGGGGGGCGCCGGCCGATGAGCGATCCCATCAAGTCGGGCGAAGGAGCCGCCGGGGCGGGCGCGACTGTCGCGGGCGCGGTCGACGATCCGGCTGGGCCGGTCGTCGAGCTCGCCGCCGACAGGATGCCGGGCCTGGTCGAAGGCTTTCTCCGGGCCCGCGGCTTCGATCTGGAAGCGCCGGCGCCCGGCGTTTGGCTCGGCCGCCGCCCGCGCGCCGATGCGGACGGCGCGCCGATCGGGTCGGAACTGAGCGCCACGCTCGTCGCAGGTCCCGACGGCGCGCCGATCGATTGGGCGCTCGAGGCGGCGGCGACCGCCCGAGCCGCCGGCGTCGAAGGGCGTCTGCCGCTCGTGACCCTGACCAAACGCGGCCTCGGCCCAGCGGAGAGTCGGCGGCTCTCCGAAGCCGGCGTGTCCGCGCTCTACCCGCTTCAATTCTTCGACTGGTACTTCCGCCGCGCTCAGGACGACGGGGGCGACGGGGGCGAGGGCGCCGCGCCGAACCGGTTCGACCAGGTGCTGCGCGACGTGATCGAGGCCGCGCGCACGCCGGCGCGCGCGCCTCAACCCTATCGTCGTCTGCTGAGCCTGGATCCCGCCGATCGCGCGGCGCGGGCGGAGGGTGGGGACCTGCTGTCGGAGCTGCTGTGCGCTCTCGCGGGATTCCCCGATCGCGCGGGGTTGACGGTGATCTGCGGTCCCGCCGGCGTCGGCAAATCGGTTTTGATCGGCGAACTGCTGAAGGCCCGCCAGGATCTCTTCAACGCCGCCAAGCGACGGCCGGCCGCCATCGCCTCCCGACCGCTGCTGTTCGAGCCGACTGAACTCGGCGCGGTGATGCCCGAGACGGTCGACGATCTGGTCGAGCGCCTGTTCGCCTCGAAACTCGGCGCCCATGTCCCGGCCGCGGCCTTTCGCTGGCTGGCGGAGGCGGGCCTCGCCACCTGGATCTTCGACGGTCTCGACGAGTTCTACCGCCGCCAGAACGACTTCTTCCCGATGCTCGAGGCGCTGCTCGACGCGCCCGAAAGCCGCGCTCAGATCGTGATCTGCACCCGCGATTCCCTGCTTTCCTCCTCAGCGGAGCTGATCGCCTTCCTCGAGCGCCGGCTGGCGAGCGATCCCGATGGCGTCGCGATCTATGAGCTGATGCGCTGGGATCGGAACGCCAAGCGCGCCTTCGTCGAGCGGGTGCTGACCCTCGACGGCGTCAAGGACGCCGCGCTCGAGCGCCGCGCCGCGGAGCTGATGGGCGCGATCGAGGCCGACACCACCCTCGCATCGCTCACCGACCTGCCATTCTATTGCGACCTGTTCGTCCGCGCGCTGCAGGAGGGCGGGGGCCAGGATCTGCGCGACGAGTTCGGCCTGCTCCGCTTCGCCGTCGACGAGCTGATCGCGCGCGAAAGCGGCAAGCTCTCGATCGACTGGGACGTCTTCGTCAGCGACGCCGATCTTGAGGCGGTCCGCGCGCTCGCGGCCGACGCGGAGGCTCGCGGCCTCGGGACCGCCGGCGCCAACCCGTTCGCGGAGGCGCTCCGCGCCCATGGACAGGACAATCTCGAGTTTCTGATCGGCGGCGCGGCGCATTTCTACCGCTTCGCCGCCGTCGACGGCCGCGGCCTACACCAGATCTCCGTCGCCGAATGGGCCGAGGTGCTCTCGCCCGCCTTCATCGACGCCAGCCTCGACGAGGCGGAGGAGGAGAAGGTCCGTCTCGCCCTCCTGCAGTTCGCCTTCTTCTCGCAAGGCGAGGCGCGCGGAGAGCAAGGCGACAGCATGAGCTTCACCCATGATCTGATCGCCGACTATCTCGCCGCGCGCTACGCGTGGTCCTTGGTGGAGGCGGGACCTGGCCGGCCGGAGACCTGGCGCCAGGCCTTCGGCGGTCGACGGGATGTCGAAGACACCGTTCTGTTCCGATATTTCGCCGCTCAGTTGCGCGAGACGCCGGCGGTGCGGGACGCAGCGCGCCCGGCGCTGGTCGGAGACCGCCTGGAGCCGCACCAGCGCGCGGCGCTCCTGCGTCTGCTCGACGAGCGCTAGCGGCCGCCCCGCAGAATCTGGACGCGCCCGCGTTTACGCTGTGAGTTCGACTTCTATCAACTTCTGTCTGTTACGGTCGTGTTCGTCTGCGAGGCGGTGAGCGAGCGGCTGATGGCGACCGGGGGCGAGCAAGGGAATGCGAGTAAGCCTGCGCGGCGGGAGACGGACCGCGAGCGCTTGGCCGACGCAGCGATCGTCATTGCGCCGATCGAGATCTCCGAGCGGCTTTCCTGCGTGTTCGAACGGTTCGCCGATCCGGCTCATCCGACCGTCGTGCCGATCATCGACGCCGACCAGCGACCGCTCGGCGTCATCCGAGAGCGCGATCTGCGCTCCTTGCTCCATTCGCCCTTCGGCCTCGATCTGGCGCGCAACAAGAACGCGATAATCCGTATCCAGGACGTGTTCTGCGCCCATCCGGTGTCCGACATCGACTCGGATCCGGACGCGGTCGCGGCCGCGATCGCGGCGGACCCAAAGGCCCGCGGCGCCCTTCTCACCCGCGACGGATGCTATGCGGGCTTCATCACCTCCGAGGGCGTCCTCAGGCTCTGCGCCGAGAAACGCTTGATGTTGGCGGAGGACGCCAATCCTCTGACGCGCCTTCCCGGAAACCGCGCGGTCGACGCCTTTCTGGGCTGCGTCGCCGAGACCGACGCCTGTCCGCGGGCGCTCTGCTACTTCGACTTCAACCACTTCAAGCCCTTCAACGACGCCTACGGCTTTCGCATCGGCGACAGGGCGATCCAGCTGTTCTCCGATATCCTGAAATCGGAGTTCGACGCCCGGAAGTGGCGGGTCTGCCATATCGGCGGCGACGATTTCTTCGCCGGCTCCCTCGATGCCGGGCGCGAGCAAGCGGTTGAGCGCGCCACCTCGGCCATCGACCGCTTCCGCCACCAAGCCGAGAGCTTTTATCCGCTCGAGGATAGGCGCGCCGGTCGGGTGCGGCTTGTCGGCCGCGACGGCGAGCCGCGCGAGTATCCGCTGTTGTCCTGCGCGGTCGGCGTGGTGGCGATCCCCGCCGGGGCCCCGATCCGAAGCCCCGAGGCCCTCGTCGCCCTGGTGTCGGACGCCAAGAAACGCGCCAAGGCGTCGCCCGATGATCTCGCGATCCTGGACGTGCCGTCGAGCGACGCCGCCATCGCCCGGAGCGCGTGAGCCGGCGTTCCCGCCTCGATCGGCTTTACGCGCCGCCGATGTCTCGCCCGCCCGGAGCAAGACGGCGCGTCTCGTCGGCCGGGCGCAAAAAAACGCCGCGGCGTCGGCCGCGGCGTTCAATCTCCTTCCGAAGCGGCAAGCGCCGACTTTGAAGATCAGGCCTTGCCGGTCTGCGCCGCGACCTCGGCCGCGAAGTCGGTCTCTTCCTTCTCGACCCCCTCGCCGACCTCGAGCCGGACGAAGCCCGTCGCCTTGATCGGCGCGCCGACCGAGCCTTCGGCCTCTTTGAGCGCCTTCTCGACGGTCAGGTCGGGGTTGATCACGAAGGCCTGCTTCAGCAGACAGACTTCCTGGTAGAACTTGTTGAGCCGCCCGACGATCATCTTTTCGATGACGTTGTCCGGCTTGCCCGACTCGCGCGCTTGCTCGGTGAGAACTTTCTTCTCACGCTCGACGAGCTCCGGATCGAGGTCGCTCGCATCGAGCGAGGCCGGGTTGGTCGCCGCGACATGCATCGCGATCTGCTTGCCGAGCGCGTCGAGCTTCTCCGCGTCGCCCGCGCTCTCGAGCGCGACCAGAACGCCGATCTTGCCCATTCCCGGGACCACCGCGTTGTGCACATAGGCCGAGACCACGCCCGGCGAAGCTTTCGCCTTCGCGAACCGGCGCACGGTCATGTTCTCGCCGATCGTCGCGACCTTGTCCTTGACATGCTCGGTCACCGACTTTCCCGAAGACGGCAGAACGGCCTCGAGCAGCGCGTCGACATCGCCCTCGACGCCGACGGCGAGCGCCGCGACTTCACCGACCATCTGTTGGAAGTCCGCATTCCGCGCCACGAAGTCGGTTTCGGAGTTCACTTCGACCGCGGCGCCGACGCCATCCTTCACCGCGACGCCGACCAGACCCTCGGCCGCGACGCGCGAGGACTTCTTGTCGGCCTTCGCGATGCCTTTCTGGCGCAGCCAGTCGACCGCGGCCTCCATGTCGCCGTCCGTCTCGGTCAGCGCCTTCTTGCTGTCCATCATGCCGGCGCCGGTTTTCTCGCGCAGCTCTTTCACCAGGGCGGCGGTGATCTGGGCCATGTTCTCTGCTCCTTGAGGGCGCGCGCCCGGCTGGCGCGCGAACGTCTTCGTCTCGTCTTCTTGGATCCGCTCGCGGCCGGGCGCGCCCGGCCGCGGGATCGTGAACGCGATCGCCGCGCCGAGCGGGGCGCGAAAGCGCTCAAATTTGCCGGGTCGATGGCACAAACCATCGCCGCGGCGCAACCGCGGCGATGGTTGTAGAATTGTCATACTCGGCCGCCGCGCCGCGCTCCTGGTGTCGAGACCAGCGGCGCGCAGGGGGGCGGCGGAGGGGGGCGCCGGGGGGGCAGGGTGAGGGATCAGGCCGACGGAGGCGTCGTCGTCTCCTCGGCGCCCGCATTGGCGGACGCATCCTCCGCGCCCTCGGCCGGCGCCGGCGCCGCGTCGGGCGTATCGAGCGCGGCCGCTTCGAGCGCCGCCGCCTCGCCTCCGGCCGGGACCTCGGCGCCCGCAGCCTCCGCAGGCTCCGCAACGAGTTCCTCGCCCGGGCCTTCCTCCAGCTCGCCGATATCGATGCCGGCCGCGCCCATCTGCGCGGTCATCCCGTCGATCGCCGCGAGCGCCGCCAGATCGCAATAGAGCGAGATCGCGCGCGCCGCATCGTCATTGCCGGGGATCGGATAGGTGATGCCGTCGGGGCTCGAATTGCTGTCGATCACCGCCGCGACCGGGATCTTCAGCTTGTTGGCCTCTTGGATCGCCAGCTCTTCCTTGTTCGTGTCGATCACGAACAGCAGGTCGGGCTTGCCGCCCAGCTCGCGGATCCCGCCGAGCGTCAGCTGCAGCTTGTCGCGCTGGCGTTCGAGCTGCAGTCGCTCTTTCTTCGTGAAGCCCTTGGCCTCCGCGCCGAGCTGCTCGTCGAGCTTCTTAAGCCGCTGAATCGACTGCGAGACCGTCGCCCAATTGGTGAGCGTCCCGCCCATCCAGCGGTGGTTCATGAAGAACTGCGCGGAGCGCTCGGCGGCGTCCGCGATCGGCTTCTGAGCCTGCCGCTTGGTGCCGACGAACAGCACGCGACCGCCCTTCGAGACGACCTCGCGCACCGCGAGCAGCGCCTGGTGCAGCAGCGGCACCGTCTGGGTCAGGTCCAGGATGTGGATCCCGTTGCGGTCGCCGTAGATGTACTGCGACATCCGCGGGTTCCAGCGGTGGGTCTGGTGGCCGAAATGCACGCCAGCCTCGAGCAGCTGACGCATAGTATAATCTGGCAGAGCCATTCGGGTCGTCCTCGTTTCCGGTTGCGCCTTGTCGGGGAAGAAGCTCTCGACCCGCGCCCCTGGGGACGGACGGGCCGGAACCACCGGCGGACGACGCGGGAACTCCCCGCACGCCCAAACCCCGACTGTGGAATGGGCGGACGCCTACCCGGCGCTTCGTGAAAAATCAATGACGGAAACGCGGGAGGCGTCGGCCCTGCGCGTGCGCCCCGCCGCGCGCCCCGCTGCACGGCCCGGTCTCGCCCCAGACGCCGACCACGCGCGCCCGGATCGTCCGATGGGCGACGCCAGCTAGATCGCGCCGAACGCGCTCGGCCGCGCGATCGACCACGCCGTCGTCCACCGCCAAAGAAATCCGGCGTCGATCCCGAGATTGATTGCCGTGGTCGCGCCCGACATGAAGACGGACATGAGGAGCGCCATCCCCCCCGGAAGGATAGATCGAGCGTCGCCGTCCATCGCGGCGAAGCCGCCGCCCGTGCGCGCCGCGGCGGGCCTCGGATCGGCGCCCCTTCCGGGTGGCACCCCGGCGACGCCATGACCGACCGCGCCGCTCCGATCCTGATCGCCGGCCCCACCGCGTCCGGCAAATCGGCCCTCGCTCTCGCCCTGGCCGAGGCGGTGGGCGCACCTGTGGTGAACGCCGACGCGCTCCAGGTGTATCGCGACTGGCGTCTGCTGACGGCGCGCCCCTCGCCGGCCGAGGAGGCGCGGGTCCCGCACCGGCTCTATGGTCATGTCGATCTCGCCGAGCCGGGCTACTCCGTCGGCCGCTGGCTGCGCGAGGTCGCGCCGATCCTCGACGCCTGCGCCTCGGAGGGCCGCCCGCCGGTCATCGTGGGCGGAACCGGTCTCTATCTGACCGCCCTGACGGAGGGCCTTGCGCCCATCCCCGCCATCCCGGAGCCGGTGCGCGCGGAGGCCGACGCGCGCCTGGCGCGGGAGGGGCCTCACGCGCTGCTGGCGGAGCTCGACGTCGAGGACCCCGAGACGGCGGAGCGCCTGGACCGGCGCAACCCCCGCCGCATCCAACGCGCCTGGGAGGTGTTGCGCGCCACCGGCCGCGGCCTCGCCGCCTGGGCGCGGCAGACCGAACCGCCGCTCGTCCCGCGCGCACGCGCGCTGCTCCTCGCGCCCGACCGGGCCGAGCTGCATGCGCGGATCGCCGCGCGTTTTCGCGGCATGATCGAGGCCGGCGCGCTGGAGGAGGTTCGCGCCGCCGTCGCCCGCGGGCTCGATCCGGCGCCGCCGGGGATGCAGGCCCTCGGCGCCAAACCTCTGGCCGCGCATCTGGCCGGCGATTTGTCTTTGGAGGCCGCGATCGACGCCTCGGTCGTCGCGACCCGCCAATACGCAAAACGCCAGGAGACCTGGTTCCGCGGCCGGTTCGCCGATTGGAGCAGGCTCACGACCGAAC